>NZ_JBYSZY010000007.1:133913-171350 GCF_058787635.1 Variovorax sp. FW305-3-2-15-B-LB1
GAACAAGCCTTAGATTATAGCGTGATTTTTGGGGCTTCCAAAACAACGCGGCGCCCGCGCAACGAATTCGTGGCAACGACACCGCGAAGACGAAGACGGAGCGCCCCGCTCATGTCGTCACATCGCGATGCTCACGCCCAGGCGCAGCGTGCGCGGCGCGCCCGGGAACAGGTAGACGTGGCTGAACTGGTAGGGCGATTCCTTCCAGTAGCGGCGATCGAACAGGTTGTCGACGGCCAGCGTCCAGCTCGTGGCCATGCCGGCCAGCTTGGTGTCGTAGCGCAGCACCGCATCCAGGCGCGTCCATGACGGCAGACGGATCGAGCCATCGGGCAGCACGTTGCGGCGGCCTTCGTACGACAGCTGTCCCGCAAGCTCGAGGCCTGGCACCGACGCGAAGCGGTACGCGGCCTGCGCGCGCAGCACCTGCTTGGGCACGTTGGTGGGCGCCTGTCCGTTGAGCTCGGGTGCGGCCGTGCTGCCGCGCCGCTTGGCGTCGATCAGCGCCACGCTGCCGCCCAGGCGCCAGGGGCCGCCGGTCCATTGCGCGCCGGCCTCGAGGCCGCGATGCACTGCGCGGCCGTCGTTGCGCACCGTGCAGGACGCGCCGCACAGGTCGAGGTTGGTCATCGGGCGCGAGATGTCGAACCACGCGAGTTGCCAGTTGAACGCCGCGTCGCCGCCCTTCAGGCCGAGCTCCCATTGGCGCGATTGCAGTGCGGGCAGTGCCTCGCCCGCGTTCGCGTACTGCGAGCTCTTGTTCGGCACGACCTGCGATTCGACGCCCTTGCCCCAGCTCGCATAAGCGAGCAGTCCGGGCTGGATCGTGTAGCTGGCCGCGATCCACGGTGTGGTGATGCTGTCGCTGTAGCCGGTGGGGCGCGAGCCGTCGGTGCGGATGCTGTCGCGCGACAGCCGCGTGTGCCGCGCGCCGATCCAGGTCGTGAAGCGGTCGTTCCAGCGGATCGCGTCCTGCACCGACAGCTCGGTCGAGCGCTCGTTGCGGTTGGTGTTCGCGTCGGTCAGGCGCGGGTCGGCCGGCGTCATCGCGGTGGCCCAGATGTTGCCGGTGCCGACGTAGTTATAGGCCTGGTCCTGGAAGCGGTTGCGCACGCGGCTTTGCAGCAGGCCGAAGCCCAGCTCGTGCCGCACGCTGCCTGTCATCACGTTGCCCTTGAGGTTCAGGCTGCCCGCGGTCTGCGTGCGACGCTCGTTCTCGCTGCGGAAGTCGTACACGTCGAAGGTGCCGTCGGAACAGTAGCGGTCGTAGTTGCCTTCGGCGCCGCAACCGAAGGCGTAGGCCAGCCGGTCGTCGGTCTTCAGGCGCTGCTGGCCGATCTGCGCGCTCCAGCGCCAGTCGGCATTCAGCGCCTGGCTGAAGCGCACCGTGCCGGTCAGCGCCTTGAACACCGAGGGCTGCGACCACGGCTGGTTGTTGAGGTTGATGCGTGGATCGACCGGCGCGGGCAGCACGCTGCCCAGCAGGCTGTAGCCGTTCTGGCTCGGCTGTGTCTTGCGGCTTTGCTCGATCTCGAATTCGAGCACCGAGTCGCGCGTGATGCGCCAGTCGGCCGCGAGCGAGAACAAGTTGCGGTTGCCGTCGAGGTTGTGGGTCAGCGGCTTGAGGTTTTCGCTGGCCACGTTGAGTCGATAGCCGAACTGGCGGCTCTCGCCGAAGCGGCCGCCGAGGTCGAGCGCGCCGAGCACGCTGCCGCGGCTCGTTGTCTCGATGCGCACCGTGCGCAGGTCCTGCTCGGTCGGGCGCTTGACCACGTAGTTGACGAGCCCGCCCGGCGCGCTGGTGCCGGCCTGGATGCCGCTGGTGCCGCGCAGGATCTCGATGCGCTCCTTGTTGTCCAGCGGGATCGCCGTCTCGGCGCTGATCGGCAGGCCTTCGCGCCGGTAGTTGAAGCGGTTGTCGAGCACGAAGCCGCGCACCGTGAGGTAGTCCCAGTAGCCGGCGGAGTTGTAGGCGTCGGTGACCGAGGCGTCGAACTGGGTCAGGTCGGCGAGGCGGCGTGCACCGCTGCTGCGCAGCTGCTGGCTGTCGATGATCGTGGCCGACAGCGGCAGCTCGCGCAGCGGCACATCGCCGAAGCCGCTGATCTCGGCCTGCGGCGCGGCGGCGCCGTCGTTCACGGTGACCTCGGGCAAGGCCTGCGATTGCGCATGCGCGCCGCAAGCACTGAAAGTGAGAAGGGCGGCGGCAAGCGCGCGCGAAAGCGGGGAGGGCGAGAAAAGTCGAGCGTTCATTCTGTGCGTTCAGGGGAACCGGGGGCGGCGTGCATCGCCGTCATCCATTGCGCGGCCGTGGCCTCGGGATCGTCGGCGGCCACCAGCGCGCGCACCACGGCGACCGAGCCGACGCCGGTGGCGAGCACCTCGGGCAGCCGCACGGCATCGACGCCGCCGATGCCCACCTGCGGGTAGCCGCGCAGCAGGCGCGCGTAGGCCGCGAGCCGCGCCACGCCCTGCGGCGCGGTCGCCATCTTCTTGAGCGTGGTCGGGTAGATGGCGCCCATCGCGATGTAGCTCGGGCTCACCGCGTCGGCGCGCACCATCTCGGCGTAGCCATGGGTGCTCACGCCGAGCCGCAGGCCCGAGGCGCGCAGTTGCTGCAGTTCATCGGGCGACAGCGCGTCGAGGTCTTCCTGTCCGAGGTGGATGCCGTAGGCGCCGGCCGCGATGGCGACCTGCCAGTGGTCGTTGATGAAGAGCAGCGCACCCGTGCCGCGCACCGCATCGACGGCGGCCTGCACTTCGCGCGCGACGGCCTCGGCGTCGTCCGACTTGAAGCGCAGCTGCACCGTCGGCACGCCGGCGCGCGCCATGCGGCCGACCCATGCCGCGTCGGGCAGCACGGCGTAGAGGCCGAGCCGTTCGGGGCAGGGCGGAAAGGCGTCGGCGCGCACGGTCGGCGGAAACGGGCCCATGCCGAAATCGACCGGCGCATCGGGCCATGCCGACGCGTCGAACTGGCTGAGCCGTTCGGTCTGCGCGCGCCACGCATGAGCGAGGCATTCGGCGTCGATCTCGATGAAGCCGAGTGCGGTGCAGGCCTGCTTCGCGCCACGGTAGACAGCGTCGTCCGACGTAAAGCGCGGTGCGCCGCTCACGGGCGTGGACGTGGCGGCGCCGAAGCGCAGGCCGTGGGCCGCGACGATGGCTTGTGCCACGGCGCGGGCGTTGGAGGTGTCGATGGCGTTCATGGTGCGTGGTGCCAGAAGGGTGTGCCGAGCACGGGCGTGCTGGGCTGCGCGGCGTCCTGCGCGGCCATCGCACCGGCGCGGTAGGCGGCGCGGCCGGCCTGCACCGCATCGGCGAACGCGCCGGCCATGGCGACCGGCTCCTGTGCGAGCGCGACGGCGGTGTTGAGCAGCACGCCGTCGTAGCCCCACTCCATCACCTGGCACGCATGCGAGGGCAGGCCGAGGCCCGCGTCGACCAGCATCGGCACCTTCAGCCGCTCGCGCAGCAGGCGCAGCGCATACGGGTTGACCGGCCCGCGCCCGGTGCCGATGGGCGCGGCCCACGGCATCACGGCCTGGCAGCCGACATCGACGAGGCGCTGGCACAGCACGAGGTCTTCGGTGCAGTACGGCAGCACGTGGAAGCCGTCGCGGATCAGCTGCGACGCCGCATCGACGAGGTTCAGCGTGTCGGGCTGCAGCGTGTAGTCGTCGCCGATGAGCTCGAGCTTGATCCACGGCGTGTCGAACAGCTCGCGCGCCATCTGCGCGGTGGCGATCACCTCCTGCACGCTGTGGCAGCCGGCGGTGTTGGGCAGCACCGGCACGGCCAGCTTGCGCAGCAGCTCCCAGAAGCCGTTGCCGAGGTCGCTGTTGCCGGAGCCCTGGCTGGCGGTCTGGCGGCGCAGCGAGGCGGTCAGCATCGCGGGTTGGGCGCGCTGTACGGCGGCTTCGAGCACGTGGGGCGACGGGTAGCGCGCGGTGCCCAGCAGCAGGCGGCTGTGGAAGGTCTGGCCGTAGAGGACCAGGGGATCGGGATTGGTCATGGTTGTCGTCTCCATCGTCTTGTCTCTGGTGCGTTCGTTCAGCCGCCGGTCACCGGCCGGATCACCTCGACGCGGTCGTCGGCGTGCAGCGGGTGCGTGGCATAGGCCGAGCGCGGCACGAACTCGCGGTTCACCGCCACCGCGAAAGGCGGCACGGCCTGCAGCACGGCCAGCGCGTCGGCGAGCAGCGCGCCCTCGGGCAGCGTGCAGGGCTTGTCGTTGATCAGGATGTTCATCGGGGTCGTCGTTGTTCTCGTCATGCGTCGGGCACGTCCATGCCGAAGCTGTGTGCGAGCGTGGCGCGGCCGTGCGCCAGCAGTTCCATTGCCGCGTCGAGCAAGGCGGGCGCGATCATGAAACCGTGGCGGTACAGGCCGTTGATCTGCAGCACGCGCGGCTGCGGCTGGCGAATGGCGGGAAGGTTGTCGGGCAGCGTGGGCCGGCATTGCGTCGCGATCTCGACGATGCGCGCCTCGGCAAAACCGCTGTGCACCGCGTAGGCCGCGCTCAGCAGCTCGAGCGTGGAGCGCACGCTGGCGGGCGACAGGTCGTCCGACTCGATCTCGGTCGCGCCGATCACGAACAGGTGATCGGGCTTGGGCGCGATGTACAGCGGGTAGCGCGGATGCACGAGGCGCGTGGGGCGCTGCAGCGTGACCTCGGGCGCATGCACGCGGATCACCTCGCCGCGCACGCCGCGCAGCGCGTTCCATTGCGGCTTGGCGCCGAGGCCGCGGCAGTCGATCACCCAGTCGGGCTGGCCCGCCATGCCGGGTGAAAAGTCGGAAGGCGCGCGTGGCGACTGCCAGTGCAGCGTCACGCGCGCATCGGCTTCGAGCGTGGCGCGCAGCGACGCCAGCAGCGCACGGTTGTCGAGCTGGCCTTCGCCCGGCAGGTACAGGCCACGGGCGAAGCGCGTGCCCAGCGAGGGCTCCAGCGCGGCGATGGCGGCGGGCGTGCCGAGTGCCTGCATCGGCGCCAGCTCGGGCACCTGCGCACCGGTGCGCGCCAGCACGCCCGCGAGCCGCGTGGCCTCGGCGGCGTCCTGCCGGTGCCACAGCACCAGCGTGCCTTCGCGCTGGAAGAACACGGGCTGTGCCAGCGGCGCCAACAGCTCGGGCCAGCGCGACAGCGCGTGCTGGCCCATGCGCACGACCGACACCGGCGCGACGGCCGATTCGGCCAGCGGCGCGAGCATGGCCGCGGCCACGCGCGCGGCCGCGCCTTCGGCTTCGGGGCTGCCGGCTTCGTACAGGTCGACGCGGCAGCCGGCGCGCGCCAGCTCGACCGCGAGCAGGCGGCCCATCAGGCCCGCGCCGAGGATCGCCGCCGAGCCGAAAGGCAGGGGATGCGGTGTGCTCATGCGGCGCCTCCGTCGGCTCGCCGATAATTTTCGACATGACCCAAGCACCCACCCAGCGCTACGCACGCGTGCTCTCCATCGCCGGCTCGGACAGCGGCGGCGGCGCCGGCATCCAGGCCGATCTCAAGACCTTCGCGGCCCTCGGCTGCTACGGCATGACGGCCATCACCGCGCTCACCGCGCAGAACACGGTGGGCGTCTCGGGCATCCACGGCGTGCCGCCCGACTTCCTGAAGGCGCAGATCCAGGCGGTGGTGGAAGACATCGGCGTCGACGCCGTCAAGCTCGGCATGCTGCACGCGCCCGAGGTGGTCGAGGTAGTGGCCTGGGCCATCGACCGCTACCAGCTGAAGAACGTGGTGCTCGACCCCGTGATGATCGCCACCAGCGGTGACCGCCTGATCGCGGCCGAGACCGTGCAGGTGCTCGTGCGCGAACTGTTCCCGCGCGCCGTCGTGGTTACGCCCAACCTCGACGAAGCCGCCTTGCTGGTCGGCCATGCCATCGGCGGCATCGACGCACTCGACGGCGCGGCCGACGAACTGCTCGCGCTCGGCGCGAAGGCCGTGCTGCTCAAGGGCGGCCACCTGCCCGGCGACGAAGTGGTCGACGTGCTGCTGGAGCGCAGCGGCGCGCGCAAGCGGCTCGCGTCGCAACGCATCGCCAGCCGCAACCTGCACGGCACCGGCTGCACGCTCTCGTCGGCCATCGCCGCGCACCTGGCACTGGGCCTGGCGCTGCCCGAGGCGGTCGAGCGCGCACGCGCGTACATCCTCGGCGCGATGCGCGCCGGTGCGAATGTGCAGGTCGGTGCGGGCCATGGTCCGCTCAACCACGGCTTTGCGCCAGTGCCGACCCACCGCTTGCCGCTGTCGGCCGGCTGAGCCAGGCCAGAACGAAGGTCGCCGCCAGCGTCGGCAACGCCGAGCCGAACTGCGGCGCCCACTTGGCGAGCGCGTGGTAGGCCGCGATGCCCGCGAGCCAGATCAGCGCCGCGCCCCAGTCGATGGTGCGCGTGCCGTTCGCCGACACGGCACTTCCGCTGCCCAGCCGTCCGAGGATCACGCCGTACAGCGGCACGAACACCGAACTCAGCAGCAGCAGGAAGGGTTCGAGCGTGTGCATTGGCAGCACCAGCGCCAGGCCGATGCACAGCACCGCCAGCAGCAGGCCCCAGCGCTTCACGCTCCAGCGCGGCAGCAGGCTGTGCGTGGACACCGAGCCCGAGTACACGTCGCCGTAGGCGTTGTCGAGTTCGTCGATGAGGATCAGGCCCAGCGCCACCAGCCCGCCCTGGGCCAGCAGCAGCGCCATGACGAGGCTGGTGCCCGGCTCGGCCACGCTCACCACCATCACGCCCAGCGCGTAGCACCAGATGTTGGCGAGCGCGTAGCCGATCCAGGTGCCACTGAACGCGCTGCCCAGGCCGCCCCCGGCGCTGCGCTTGCCGTGGCGCGCGTAGTCGGCCACCAGCGGCAGCCACGATACCGGCATCGCAATGACCAGGTCGAGCGCGCTGAACATGCCCATGCTGCCGTTGCCCGGCCGCGCCCAGAAGGCGTCCAGGCCCTTGGCGTGCAGCTGCGTCGCGAACTGCCAGCTGAGCCACAGCAGCGACAGCACCACCAGCGGCAGGCCGAAGCGGCTCACGAAGCGGCGCACCAGCTTCACCATCGAGCCCGCGAGCAGCGCCAGCAGCACTGCGCCCCACAGCAGCGTGGTCAGCACACCGCCCCAGGCCGTGCCCAGCGCGGCGCCGAAGGCTTGCTGCCCGATGGCCTGCGTGCCCTCGCGCATGATCACGAGTTCGAAGGTGGTCCAGCCCACCAGCTGCACGATGTTGAGCAGCACCGGCAGCCGCGCGAAGGCGCTGCCGTAGGTGGCGTGCATCAGGCCGGCGCTGGCCAGCCCGGTTTCGCAGCCCAGCCGCGCGGTCCAGGCCAGCAGCCCGGCGCCGAGCAGCGAGCCGAGCACGATGGCCAGCGCCGCGTCGCGCGTGCCCACGGCCGGCACCAGGTAGGCGCCGATCTGCATCACCAGCAGCCCCACGCCGAGGCTGAACCACAGCGAGGCGTGGTCGTGCCAGCCGAAGACGCGCCGGGAGGCGGGCAGGGGCGTGAGCGCTTCGTTGCCGGACGAAGCGGAACTGTCGTTGTCGTTGTGTGCCATCCGTTTGCTCCAGTGCAAAAGGTTTGGCAGGTGGGCGAGGCTCCAGTGGCGCGGCCGTCGCGCGAGACAACGCGACAGGCCACCGGACCAGCTTCCCTGCGCGAGGATTACCTCAGTCAGGTTCAAAGGGACTTTCTCAGCCACACCGGTCGAAACCGGTGCAGCACCCCTAGCGAAATGTCATTTTAGGCGCGTGTGTCGCAGACGCACCGAAAAGTTCCTGCGCACGGAAGAATCCGGCCACGACGGGCCTTGCATCCGCCGCACCGATGGCGTGCCGGGACCGAGGGCCTATTCCTCGTGCTTTCCCGCGCCCTCGGCGGAAAAATTCTCGACCACCGATTCGAGCCACCGGCCGACGATTGCCATCTCTTCGTCGCTGAAACCCTGGGTCAGCCGTGCGTTCAACGCGCCGAGCCCGGCCTTTGCACGCTGTCCGGCAAGCCGTCCTTCCTCGGTCTGGTACAGGCGGAATGCGCGCCCGTCGTTCGGGTCTTGCGCGCGGGTCAGGTAGCCGGCCTTTTCGAGCCGGGCGGCAAGGCCGGACATGGCCGGGGCACCGATGTTCAGTGCCTGCGCGACTTCTCCCGTCAGGGCGCCATCGTTGGTCGACAGGAAAAACATCGTGCCGGCCTGGGCTGCCGACAGCGCGGGCAGGGCGTCGCCGCGGGTTTCTTTCCAGCGCTGCACCGCCCGCTGGGCGACGTTCAGAAGAAACACCAGCCTGTATTTTTTTTGAGCTTTCATCGGATTCCTGTGGCCTGAGCGAAGGCGCGGCAGGTTACATCTTATCCGTATTTATTTCGCACGCGAAGCATATACTTCGCATGCGAATTAAATGCCATCCCTCTCGCACGGTGCGAGAGGGCAACCAGGAGAACCTATGACCGAATACGTGACCGTCGAATCCACCCAGGGTGTCCTGACCCTCACGCTGGCCAGGCCGGAGAAGATGAACGCACTGACCAATGCGATGTATGGCCGCCTGGCCGATGCCATCGCGGGCGCCGAGAGCGACCCGTCCGTCCGGGCCATCGTGATGCGAGGCGAAGGTGGCATGTTCACCTCGGGCAACGACCTGGGCGAATTTGCTGCCGTGGCTGCCGGGAAGGCCGGCAACGAAGAGCGCCATGTCGCCCGCTTCCTGCGTGCGTTGGCGAGTTCAACGCGCCCGGTGATTGCGGCGGTCAACGGACGCGCAGTCGGCGTGGGGACCACCTTGCTGTTGCACTGCGACTTCGTCGTGCTGGCTGAGGATGCGCTGCTGTCCACGCCGTTCGTCAACCTGGCGCTGGTTCCCGAAGCGGCGTCGAGCCTGCTGCTGCCTGCCCGCATCGGCCACGTTCGTGCCTACGAGATGTTTGCGCTGGGCCTGCCGGTGTCCGCTGCGCAAGCCTTGGCCTGGGGCATCGCGAACCGGGTCGTGCCTGTGTCGGACCTGCACGGCGAGGCGCAGAAGGTTGCCGAGCTGCTCGCCAGCCGTGCCGCGGGCTCGTTGAAGCTGACGAAGGGCCTGATGAAGCAGGGCGCGGCCGTTGCAGCCCAGATGGACCTCGAAGGCGCGCAGTTCGTGGAGCGCCTCCAGAGTCCCGAAGCGCGCGAAGCCTTCACGGCGTTCGCCGAGAAGCGGGCCCCTGACTTCTCAAAGACTGTGGCGTAGCGGCAAGCGGGCCGGTCATCGTCCAGATGTCGGCCGACCCGTGATGCGCCGGGCCGCGGGCCCCCGGCCCGGGTGAGAATCTCCGCCACGAGGGCGCCTTCGAATGCCCTGGAGGCTCCCCGCACATGACAGACGACCGCAAGCACCCGGAACCACCGGCCTCATCGCCCGCACCCCACGCGCGGCTGCGGCGCTTCCGGGTCGATGTCGGCACCATCATCTGCGCGGTCGCGCTGCTGCAGTCGCTGCTGCTGGTGGCCTTCGGCTACTGGGGCGCGGAGAAGCTGGTGTCGAAGGTGGGCGAGTCGGCGCACAAGGTCAACCACGACCGGGTCGAGGACAACATCCTCGCCTTCCTGGCCAAGACCGAGGGCCTGGTGCGCGCCATCGCCCACACGCCCGACCTGCACCCGGCGGGCCACGACGGCGAGCAGACCGCCGAGCTGCTCTGGGCCGCGCTGGAACAGACACCCGAAATCGACAGCATCGGCGTGGGCAGCGACGACGGCCATTTCTTGATGGCCATGCGCCACCCCGCGCCGGTGGTGAGGCAGGTGCTGCGCGAGAAAGACTTCAGCACCGAGACCTGGGAGTACAAGTCGCCGCCCGACAGCGACGGCGACGAAGACCCGCGGCGGCGCTATGAGACGACGCGCATCGAGGCCTTTCGCAGCGAAGACGACCCGGTGCACCAGGACTGGTTCACGCAGGCCGAGAAGGCGCAGCGCGCCGTGTGGACTGCGCCCTTCGTGCTGCCCTCGATGAAGGAACTGGGCGTGAGCCACGCGCGGCCGAGCCGGCGGCAGGACGAGGAGGGCGTCACGCAGACGATCGTGGCGGTCGCCAGCGTGTCGCTCGGGCATCTCTCCAACCTCGTGCGCCTGTTCGGCGGCACGGGCCACGGCCACAGCGCGCTGTTGAGTGCCGACCACCACGTGATCGCGCGCAGCGACCACCCGCATTCCGTGCGCGTGCTCGAAGACCCGGACGAGGGCGTGCTCGGTGCGCTGCACACCCACATGCTGGCCAACGGCAGCCGCGGCTGGACCGAGGACATGGCCTTTGCCCTCGTGCACGAGGGCACCCACTACCAGGTGCAGACCTCGCGCATTCCGGCCACCGACTGGCATCTGGTCAGCTGGGAGCCCGAAGAGGCGTTGCTGGGCGCGCTGCATCGCAATGTGCTGTGGTCGCTGCTGCTGGTGCTGGCGTTCCTGGCGATCGCGCTCTTCATTTCGCTGCGCCTGTCGAAGCTGGTGACCGCGCCGATCGAGAACCTCTCGCGCACGGCGCGGCGCATCGGGCGGCTGGAGCTCGACGACCTGCCGCGCGAGTCGAGCCGCGTGCTCGAGATCCAGCACCTGAACCAGGCGCTGGACGAATCCGCGCGCAGCCTGCAGGCCTTTCGCAAGTTCGTGCCGGTGGACGTGATCCGCCAGCTCATCGCCGAAGGGCACGCACTCGAACCCAACGGTTCGCCGCGCCGCATCACCGCGATGTTCACCGATGTGGAAGGCTTCACGGCCATCGCGGAATCGATGCCGGCCGACGTGCTGATGCGGCAGCTGACCGACTACTTCAACCTCGCCACCCGCGTGTTCGCGCGCCACGGCGGCGTGATCGACAAGTTCATGGGCGACGGCATCATGGTGCTGTGGGGCGCGCCCACCGACCTGCCCGACGCGGAGTACCGCGCCTGCGTGGCGTCGCTCGAACTGCACGCCGAGATGACCGAGCTCAACCGTCGCTGGCAGACCGAGGGCCTGCAGCCTTTTCGCACGCGCATCGGCATGCACACCGGCATCGTGATCGCCGGGGTGCTCGGCTCGAGCGACCGGCTGTCGTACACGGCGCTGGGCGACGTGATCAATGCGGCCAGCCGCATCGAGGGCACCAACAAGCAACTGGGCACGCGCACGCTGATGTCCGAGGCGACCTTCGAAGGCCTGGGGGGGCGCCTGGCCACGCGGCGCATCGAGGAGCAGATCGAGCTGCGGGGGCGGCAGACGCGGATGGTGCTCTACGAGCTGCTAGAGGTCGAGCACCAACCTCGGTGAGCGGGCCCGCGAGCAGCAGGGCAGGAAGCAGTCGTTGGCCGCCTGCTCGGCGGGTGTCAGGTAGAGGTCGTGGTGAGCGACCTCGCCCGCGAGCACACGCGTGAGGCAGGTGCCGCAGACGCCCTGCGCGCACGAGACCGGGATCTCGATGCCCTCGGCGGCGAGCGCGTCCAGCACGGTCATCGTCGCGGGGATATGGACGACGCGGCGCGAGCGGTGCAGTTCGACCTCGAAGCTGCCTTGTCCATCGGCCCGCGGTGCGGCGCCCGAGAACGATTCGAAGTGCACCTGTGCGTCGGCCCAATGCAGGGCGCGCGCGGTCGTGCGCACGGCCTCGAGAAAGCCCGAGGGGCCGCAGACATAGACGTGTCGGCCCGGCGCTGGACTGCCGAGGGTGGCGGCGAGGTCGAGGTGCTGCGCGCGCGGGCCGTCGTCGTGGTGAAAGAACACCTTGTCTGCGAACGCGCTGTCTTCGAGCCGCCGCCGGTAGGGTGCGCGCGCCGCCGAGCGGCTGCAGCAGTGCAGCGCGAAGTCGGCCCCCAGCGTGGCCAGCCGCTGCGCCATCGACAGCAGCGGCGTCACGCCGATGCCGCCGGCCAGCAGCAGGCTGTGCGTTGCGCTTTCGTCGAGCGCAAAGAGGTTGCGTGGCGGGCCGATCTGCAACACCGAGCCTTCATGGACGATGTCATGCATGGCCCGCGAGCCGCCGCGCGAGGCGGCGTCGCGCAACACGCCAATCTCGTAGTGCCCCTCGTCGCCAGGGGCCGATGCGTTGCACAGCGAATACTGGCGCACGAGCCCGCCGGGCAGTGCGACGTCGATGTGCGCGCCCGCCGTGAAGGCCGGCAAGCGCTCGCCATCGACGGGTACCAGCCTGAAGCCGGCCACGCCCTCGGCCTCGACCGTCTTGCGTGCCACCCGCACCGCGATGCCTGCGCCGCCCGACACGCCATTCATTCCTTGGGCACGAGGAAGTTTCCGGCCTCGAACTGCACGGGCGGGGCCGCGGGGTCGAAGCTCACGCCGGCCGGGTCGCGGCCTTCGCGCAGCGCGTCGAGCTGGCGTTGCAGCAGCCGG
Organism: Variovorax sp. FW305-3-2-15-B-LB1; assembly: GCF_058787635.1. Taxonomy (NCBI): domain Bacteria; kingdom Pseudomonadati; phylum Pseudomonadota; class Betaproteobacteria; order Burkholderiales; family Comamonadaceae; genus Variovorax; species Variovorax sp. FW305-3-2-15-B-LB1. Next base: position 146,255 of record NZ_JBYSZY010000007.1, read on the forward strand.
CGCAGCATCACGATGCCGCGGTCGGACGAGGCCAGGTGCTCTTCCGAATGCGCCGTGATGGCGCCCTGGCTCACCTGCGCCTCGTAGTCGCCGGGGAAGGCGCGGTGCTCGGCCTCGCTCAGCTCCTCCCACAGCTTGCCGTTCAGGCGCGAGCGCACGCGGGCGAGATCGCCCGGGGTTTTCACGCGGCCGACGGTGTAGATGCGAAAGCTCTGGTCGTCGATCGGCAGCACCCAGCCGATCGACTCGACGCGTCCGTAGGCGGCCACGCGCGGGTTGGGCACCACGCGCAGCGTCGGCAGCACGGGGCCGGCCACGCGGCGGAAGGTGCTGCCGTCTTCGAGCGTACGGATCGAGGTGATCGTCACGCCGGTCTCGGTGCTCTCGAAACTCACGTCGGGCATCTGACCCATCAGCGCCACGAACTGCGTGCCGCTGAAGCTGCCGTGCAGCACGGGCACGTGGAAGGGGTCGGCCACGTTCTCGTAGTGCTGCAGCCAGTTGCACGGAATGACCTGCGGCCCGCCGCCGCCGATGCTGTTGCCGTCGGCTTCCAGGGTCTCGCCGTCGTCCATGGTTTCGAGGCAGTCGTAGCGTGGCAGCACGGGCTTCTTCTCGGCCGGGCCGAGGTAGGCCCAGACCAGGCCGTACTGCTCCTGCACCGGGTACCAGGGCTGGCGCACGCGGCCGCGGCTGCGCGCGCCGCCATCGGGTTCGCAGGGCTGGTCGACGCAGTGGCCCTGCACGTCGAACATCCAGCCGTGGTAGCAGCAGCGGATGCCTTCTTCTTCCACGCGCCCGTAGTAGAGCGACGCTCCGCGGTGCGCGCAGCGCCAGTGCACAAGGCCCGCGCGACCTTTCTTGTCGCGGAACAGGATGAGGTCTTCGCCCAGCACGCGCACCTGGCGCGGCGTGTCGGTGGCGTCGGCGGCCAGGCCGATGGGGTGCCAGTAGCGGCGCAGCAGCTCGCCCATGGGCGTGCCCGCGCCGACCTCGGTCAGCTCGGGTTTGTGGCTCGGCGCCTTGCGGCCGTAGGCGGTACCGGTGTCGAAGGCGATGGGTTGCCACTCGGACGTGGCGGAAGGCGGGACAACGGCGCTCATTCGGGGGTGACTCCTGCGGCCTTGATCAGGTCCGCCACGCGGGGAAAGTCGGCCTTGTAGCCGGCACGGAATTCGGCGGGCGTGCTGCCCAGCGGCTCGAAGCCGTAGCCGGCCAGCCGCTCCTGGATGTCGGGCAGCTTCGTGATCTCACGCAGCGCGAGCGACCATTCGTCGAGCACGGGCTGCGGCGTGCGGGCGGGCGCGTACACGCCGATCCAGCTGTCGAGGTCGAAGCCAGCGAAGCCTTGCTCGGTGAAGGTCGGCACGTTGGGCATCGAGCGCACGCGCTGGCGGCCCGTGATGCCCAGCACCTTGATGCGCCCAGCCTGGGCGAGTCCGCGCGCCGTCGCGGGGTTGGCCCAGGCCACGCCCAGTGCCTCGCCGAACATGTCGTTGTGCGCGGCGGCTTCGGCCTTGTAAGGCACATGCACCAGGTCGATGCCGTTCTGGCGTGCCAGCAGTTCGCCGAACAGGTGCGCGTTGGAGCCGTTGCCCCAGGTGCCGTACGAAACGCCGGGGTGCGCCTTGGCGTAGGCCACGAACTCGCGCACGGTGGAGAAGGGCGCCGAGGCGCGGGCGACCAGCATCGGGCCGCCTGTGGCCAGCTGCGACAGCGGCTCGAAGTCTTTCACCGGGTCGTAGGGCAGCTTGGGCTGCAGCACCACGTTGTTGATGTGCGTGAGCGGCAGCGTGAGCAGCACCGTGTAGCCGTCGGGCGCGGCCTTGGCGACGGCGTCGGCCGCGATGGTGCCGCTGGCGCCGGGGCGGGCCTCGACGATCACCGGCTGGTTCCAGCGCGCCTTGAGCTTCTCGGCGTAGACGCGGGCGATGGCGTCCATCGGTCCGCCGGGCGAGCCGAAGGGCACGATGCGCACCACGCGGTTGGGAAAGGGCGCGGGTTGCGCGAAGGCGGGGCCGGCGGCGAGGGCCGCGATGCCGGCACCGAGCACACCGAGTGCATGGCGGCGCGTGGTGCATGTCTTGTCCGCCGCATGTGCTTCGGGCGGCGAGGGTCTGAACCGATTCATCGTGTCTCCAGTCGTGTTGTACTTGTGCGCTGGACGATACGGACAGCCTGCCCCGCGGGCAATTCGAAGCTTTGAATATGAGATATGGCCCAACGTGATATCCGCAGCCTCGACGTCGGCATGCTGCGGACCTTCGATGCCCTGATGCGCGAACGCAGCGTGTCGCGCGCGGCGACCCGGCTCTTCCTGAGCCAGCCGGCGGTGAGTGCCTCGCTCAACCGGCTGCGCGACACCTTCGGCGATCCGCTGTTCACGCGCACGGCCCACGGCGTGGAGCCCACCGCGCGCGCCCATGCGTTGGCCGGCCAGGTCGAGCGCGTGCTGGCCGACCTGTCGGCGATGCTGGAGCCCGGCGAGGGCTTCGAGCCGGCGGCGTCGCAGCGCATCTTTCGCATCTCGGGCAGCGACTACGCCAGCCACCTGCTGCTGCCGACGCTCGCCAACGAACTCGTGGCCTGCGGCTCGCGCATCCGCCTGCACTGGGAGACCAGTTCGTTCCTCACGCTCACCGAACGCCTGCGCAAGGGCGACTTCGACGTGGCGGTGCTGCCGCGCCTGCAGCCGCCGAGCGATTGCGAATCGGCGCTGCTGTACGAGGACCGCTACGTGGTCGCGGTGCGGCGCGGCCACCCGACGCTGGGCGAGGCGGCCACGCTCGACGCTTTCTGCGAAGCGCCGCACGTGTTCCTGGGCTACGGCAGCTCGGCGCTGGACGACCTCATCGACCAGGTGCTGGCGCGGCAAGGGCGCACGCGCAGCATGCGCGTGGCGATGACCAGCTTCGGCCAGATCGTCGACCTGCTGGCGCAGACCGACCATGTCGCCGTGCTGCCGCTGCGCGTGGCCGAGCGCTTTCGCGATCGCCTCGCGGTGCACCCGTTGCCCTTCGAGCTGCTGGGCTACCGCTCGGTCGTCTGCTGGAACCGCCGCTCGAACTCGGATGCGGGCGTGCTGTGGCTGAAAGACGCGCTGCTGCGCATTGCGCTCACTGCGCCGGCTTGAGCCTGCGTGCGAAGGCTTCCAACCCGTCGATCGTGATCTGGATGTGCCGCTCGAAGCTGCTGTCGAGCGGCACGGTGGTGCCGTTGTCCCAGCGCAGGATGAAGGCCTTGTTGGCCAGCTGCGGCAGGTGGCGCGCAAGCACGGGGTGGTCGAGCGGGCGGATCGTGTGGACGCGCTCGCGCAGCTCTTCGGCCCAGGCCTGCGTGTTGTCGGCGGGCAGGGGCGAGAACTCCATCGTCAGGAAGCCCAGCATCGCGGCGATCACGCAGTTGTAGGCCTCGCGCAGCGGCTCGCCGTCGAAGCCGGCCTCGGTCAGCGCCGCCAGCACGCCTTCGACCAGCTCGGTCGGCAGGCTGCCGTTCGACACCAGCTGCGCTCCGAGCAGCTGCGCGACGTTCGGGTGCTGCCGCACCGCGGCGCGGCAGCGGTGGAACAACTCGGCGATCCAGTCCTGCCAGGCGAGCGTGCCTTTGGGCGGCGTGACCTGCGCCATGACCGTGGCGGCGACTTCGGCGAGCAGGGCCTCGCGCGTGCTGACATGCCAGTGCACCGTGGCCGGGTACACGCCGAGCTGCGCCGCGATCTCTCGCATGCTGAAGGCGCCGAGGCCGAAGGCGTCGATGTGCGCCAGCGCGGCTTCGGCGATGCGCTGCTTCGACAGTGCCGCACCGCCGGCAGGGCGGCCGGCCGTCCGGGGGCGAGGCTCGGGGACTTTTTTCTTCATGGATGCGGCCATTGTGCAGCGGGTGAATTGATTGTATAAATATTATTAATTGAGCATTGATCAATTAAACGGGCCGAGCGCTCCCGGCACGTTCCACTCTCAAAGGATGTCTCCCATGACGACCGCCATCGATCAGGCCCTGGCCGAGGCCCATCAACGTTTCACCGACGGCAACCCCGAAAGCCTGCGCCGCTTCGAGGCACAGACGCGCTACATGCCCGGCGCCAACAGCCGATCGGTGCTGTTCTATGCACCGTTCCCGCTCACCATCGCCAAGGGCGAGGGGGCGACGCTCTGGGACGCGGACGGCCATCGCTACACCGACTTCATCGCCGAGTACACGGCTGGCGTCTACGGCCACTCGGCGCCAGAGATCCGCGAGGCGGTCATCGAGGCGATGCAGGGCGGCATCAACCTCACGGGCCACAACCTGCTCGAAGGCCGGCTCGCGCAGACGATCTGCGAGCGCTTTCCGCAGGTCGAGCAGCTGCGCTTCACCAACTCGGGCACCGAGGCGAACCTGATGGCGCTCACGGCCGCGCTGCGCTTCACGGGGCGGCGCAAGATCGTCGTGTTCTCGGGCGGTTATCACGGCGGCGTGCTCGGCTTCGGCGACCAGCCGTCGCCGACCACCGTGCCCTTCGACTTCCTCGTGCTGCCCTACAACGACGCGGACACGGCGCGCGCGCAGATCGACGCGCTCGGTGCGGACATCGCTGCCATCCTGGTCGAGCCGATGCAGGGCGCGAGCGGCTGCATTCCGGGCGGGCGCGACTTCCTGCAGGCATTGCGTGATGGGGCTACGCGGGTCGGGGCGTTATTGATCTTCGACGAGGTGATGACGTCGCGGCTGGGGCCGCACGGGCTGGCGAACGGGCTGGGCATCCGGTCCGACCTCACGACGCTGGGCAAGTACATCGGTGGCGGCATGTCCTTCGGCGCCTTCGGTGGGCGAGCCGACGTGATGGCGCAGTTCGACCCGCGCACCGGCGCGCTTGCGCACTCAGGCACCTTCAACAACAACGTGATGACGATGGCGGCCGGCTATGCGGGCCTCACGCAGCTGTTCACGCCGAAGGCGGCAGAGGCATTGGCCGAGCGCGGCGAGGCGATGCGGTCACGGCTCAATGCGCTGTGCGAACACGAGGGTGTCGCGATGCAGTTCACCGGCGTGGGCTCGCTCATGAATGCGCATTTCCTGCGGGGCGAGGTGCGGCGCGTGGCCGACCTGGCGGCGGTGGACGGGCGCTTGCGGCAGCTGCTGTTCTTCCACCTGATGGACCAGGGGATCTACACCTCGCGGCGTGGATTCGTCGTGCTCTCGCTGCCGTTGTCGGCGCAGGATATCGACCGCTACGTCGCCGCCGTGGGCAGCTTCATCGAGGCCTACCGGCCGCTGCTGCTCAGCGCGGGGTAGTGCCCGCCACGCCCAGCAGCTCGTGCAGGCGCGTGCTGGTGGTCGTGTACTGCAGCGGGATCGCCTTGCCCGGAAACACCCGCGCGGCAGCGCCCCAGGCCGCCAGCGTGGCCTCGTGGAAGCCGCAGACGATGAGCTTCTTCTTGCCCGGGTAGGTGTTGATGTCGCCCACCGCGAACACGCCGGGCTCGCGGGTTTCGTACTTCTCGGTGCCGACGGGCACCTGCTTGCGTTCCAGCTCGAGGCCCCAGTCGGCGATGGGGCCCAGGCGCGGCGAAATGCCCAGGCAGGCGACCAGCGCGTCGAGCGGCAGGTCGACCGTGGTGGCGTCGGGCGTGGTGATCTGCAGTTGCTTGCCGTCGAAGGCGCTCGGCTGGCCGACCCGGAAGGCCAGCTTGCCGTCGGCCACGAGGGCGCGCATGGCGGCCACGTTCGCCTCGTCGGCCTGGAAGCCGTCGCGGCGGTGGACCAGCGTGACCTGCCTGGCCAGGGCTGTGAGGGTGATGGCCGTTTCCAGCGCGATGTCGTCGCCACCGTTGACCACGACCGTCTGGCCGGCGAAGCGGTCGAGCGAATCGGGGTGATAGAACAGCGTCGAGCCTTCGAACTGAGCGATCCCGTCGACGGTGATGCGCTTGGGCACGAAGGCGCCGACGCCGGCCGCGATGAACACGGTCTTCGCAAGGAAGGCGGTGCCGGCCGAGGTGGTCAGCAGCAGGCGGTCGTCGGTCTGGCGGGCCAGGGTAGAAACCTGCTCGCCGAAGTGGAATTGCGGCTTGAACGGCGCCACCTGCTGCAGCAGCGACTGCGCCAGATCGCGCCCGCTCGTGACCGGGGTGCCGGGAATGTCGTAGATCGGCTTGTGGCCGTACAGCGCCACGCACTGGCCGCCCGCGGCGGGCAGCGCATCGACGATGTGGCAGGAAATCTCGAGCAGGCCCAGCTGGAAGGCCTGGAACAGGCCGACCGGACCGGCGCCGATGATCAGCGCGTCGGTCTCGATCGGTGCGGGCGCCTGGCTCAGCGCACGAGCTCCGAGATCTTGCCTGTCTTGTCCTTCCACTCTTCAGCTTCGGGCAGGGCGGGCTTGCGCTTGGTGATGCTCTTCCAGCCGTCGGCCAGGGCCAGCTCGGCGTTCAGCTTGATGAAGGCGATCTGGTCGGCCGGCAGGTCTTCCTCGGCGTAGATCGCATTGACCGGGCATTCGGGGATGCAGACGGCGCAGTCGATGCATTCATCCGGGTCGATCACCAGCATGTTGGGACCTTCGCGGAAACAGTCGACGGGGCAAACGTCCACGCAGTCGGTGTATTTGCAACGGATGCAGGCTTCGGAGACGACGTGGGTCATTTGTCTTTTAGCGTCAGGAGAAGGGGCTGGAAAACCCTAGATTTTAGGCCTTTGCGGCGGGCGGCTGCACGAGCACGGCGGCGGAGGTGCGATGAGAGGCCGTATCGACCAGCACCAGCGACCCCAGCGCACGCGATTGGGCGAAGGGCAGGACGGCCAGCGGCTGCTGCAGCGCGAGCACCACGTCGCCGATGGAATTGGCTTCCAGCTGGGTCGCCGGCTCGGATTCGAGGGTGGTGATGTTCACGCGATCGACGATGCGCGCCACCTTGGCCTTGACCCAGCGGTGGCCCTGCAGCGCCCAGTACACGCGGCCCGCGACCAGCGGCTCGTCGTCGAGCCAGGCCACGGTGGCGGTGATTTCGCGCACGGGCTCGAAGGCCTCGGGCGCCAGCAGCCAGTCGCCGCGCGACACGTCGAGTTCGCGGTCGAGCACGATGCCGGCGCTGTGGCCTGCATGTACGGTCTTCGGCTGGCGCGTGTGGCTCAGCACCTGCGCCACGGTGGCGGTCTGGTTGCTGGGCAGCACCGTGACGCGCTGGCCGGGCTCCACATGGCCCGAGGCGACGCGGCCCCAGAACACGCGGCGGCCCTGCGAGGTGTCGGCCGAGGCCGAGAACTTCTCGACCCACTGCACCGGGAAGGCGAAGGGCACGGCTTCGTCCTGCGCGGTCACGGGCAGGTCTTCGAGCAGCTCGAGCAGGCTCGGGCCTTCGTAGCCGACCCAGTCGGCATGGCGCGTGGCCACGTTCCAGCCCTTGAGGGCCGAGATCGGCACGATGGCTGCGACCTTCACGCCGGCCGCTTCGGCAAAGGCGTTCAGCGCGGTCGAGATGCGCTCGAAGGCGAGGGCGGCGTCGTCGATGGCGTCGAGCTTGTTGACCGCGAACACGATCGACTGCACGCGCAGCAGGTGGGCCAGCAGCGTGTGGCGGCGCGTCTGCGGCAGCAGCTCGCGCTTGACCACGGTGCCGTCTTCGACCTCGGCGGCCCAGGCCAGCTTGGTGGCATCGACCAGCACCACGGCCGCGTCGGCGGCCGAGACGGCCGTGACCATGTTGCGCGTGTACTGTTCGTGGCCCGGCGCGTCGCCGATGATGAACTTGCGCTTGGCGGTCGAGAAGTAGCGGTAGGCCACGTCGATCGTGATGCCTTGCTCGCGCTCGGCCGAGAGGCCGTCGGTCAGCAGGGCCAGGTCGGTTTCGCCGCCGCGCTGCACGCCGGCCAGTTGGTCCTGCAGCACGGTCTTGCTGTCGACCAGCAGGCGGCCGATGAGCGTGCTCTTGCCGTCATCGACCGAGCCGCAGGTGATGAAGCGCAGGGCGGTGCCGGTGTCGCCGTGGACGTCGGACGTGGCGGGGGTTGCGATCGTTGCGCTCATCAGAAGTAACCGTCTTTCTTGCGTTTTTCCATCGAAGCTTCGGACGTCATGTCGTCCATGCGCGTGGCGCCGCGCTCGCTGACGTCGACCGACAGCGTCTCCAGCACCACGTCGCCCGCGCCTGCGGCCAGGCTCTCGACCGGGCAGGTGGTGGTGATGTCGCCCACGGTGCGAAAGCGCACGTCGCGCACCTGCACGGTCTCGCCGTCGCGCGGCGGCGTGAGTTCGGTCACCGGCACCAGCAGGCCGCGGCGCTCGACCACTTCGCGCTTGTGCGTGTAGTAGATCGACGGCAGGCCGACGTTCTCGCGCTCGATGTATTGCCACACGTCGAGTTCGGTCCAGTTGGAGATCGGGAACACGCGGAAGTGTTCGCCCGGGGCCAGGCGCGTGTTGAACAGCGTCCACAGCTCGGGGCGCTGGTCCTTGGGTTGCCATTGGCCGAAGCTGTCGCGGTGCGAAAAGATGCGCTCCTTGGCGCGGGCCTTTTCCTCGTCGCGGCGGGCGCCGCCGATCAGCGCGTCGAAGCGGAATTCTTCGATCGCTTCGAGCAGCGTCACCGACTGGTGCGCGTTGCGCGATTCGCCCGGGTGGGCCAGGCGCACGGTGCCGCGTTTCATCGAGTCTTCGACGCTGCGCACGATGAGTTCGGCGCCCAGTTCTTTCGCGCGCTGGTCGCGGTAGGCCGTCACTTCGGGGAAGTTGTGGCCGGTGTCGATCATCAGCAGCGGGTAGGGAATGCGGCCGGCGCCGAAGGCTTTTTCAGCGCACTTGAGCAGCACCAGCGAGTCCTTGCCGCCCGAGAACAGCAGGGTGGGGCGCTCGAAGGCGGCGGCCACTTCGCGCAGGATGAAAATGGTTTCTTCTTCCAGCGCGTCGAGGTGCGTGTTGGACAGGTTCGCGGGTGAATGCATGGGCGGCTGCAGCAGGTCGGCTTCGGTACGGGCGTTCATCGGATGGGTCCTGGAGGCGGAGAGCGATCGTTCAGTGCGACAGGTGCAACCCGCATTCGCGGTTGTCCTCGCCCTTGGTCGGGTCCACGTAGTCGAAGTTGTTGGGCAGGCCGTTGGCTTCGCAGTATTCGTACAGGTCCTTGGACGACCAGTGCAGCAGCGGCGCGACCTTGATCAGGCCGTCCGGGTTGACGCTGACCGGGTCCATCTGCGCGCGCACGGCCGTGTCGGTGGCCCGCAGCGCGGTGAACCAGACCTTGGGCGCGGTCTCGCGCAGGGCGCGGGCAAAGGGCTCCAGCTTCACTTCTTCGGTGAAGGCGGCGTGGCGCGGATCGTCCAGCGCCGGCGTGGGGCCTTCGACCGCTTCGCGGTGCGCGCGCGAGCGGCGCGGCAGGTAGATGTGTAGATGAAGGCCCAGGAGCTTCGTCACCTCGTCGGCAAAACGGTAGGTGGCCTCGGTGTTGTAGCCGTTGTCCATCCAGACCACCGGCACGTCCCGCTTGGCGCGCGTGACCATGTGCAGGATCACGGCCTCGAAGGGGCGGAAGTTGGTGGTGATGATCGCGGGCTGGCCCAGGCCGACGGCCCAGTCCACCAGGCCCTCGGCGTTGCGGCCGAGTTCGGTGTTGATGCGTGCAAAGTCGATGTCGGTGGCGATGCTCATGGGACTCTCTTGTCTGCTCAGGCGCCGGCGACGAAATGCGGCGCGGTCTTCACTGCGTCGCCCTGGTAGAACGTGGCGAAGCGGTCGAACTGGCGCTGTGCGTCGGAGGCGTCCACGCCTTCCTTGAGCACGGCGCTGGAGAAGCCGGTGCGTTCCATTTGCACCAGCTGGTCGATCAGCACGTCGCCTGTGGCGCGGATGTCGCCCGTGAAGCCCAGGCGGCGGCGAAGCAGGAAGGCCTGGCTGTAGGCGCGGCCGTCGGTGAACTTCGGAAAGTTCAGGTCGATGCGTTCGATGTCGGCCAGGCACACCTCGATGGCGAGCGGGTCGGCGTCGTTGGCCAGTTGCAGGACCTTCGGGTCGCCGTCGTCGATGTGTTCTTCGGCCGAAAGGATGTTCAGAGTCTTTTTCATGCTGCTTCCTCCACCTTGAATCGCGCACCGTTGGCTGCGGCCTTGAACGGGTCGTGGCCCACGCGGCGCAGGGTGTCGATGAAGGTCTCGCCGTTGGCGCGGGTGTCGCGGTACGTGGTGAGCACGGCCTCGATCACGCCCGGCACTTCGGCCGCCGAGAACGAGGGGCCGACCACCTTGCCGGCCTGCGGCGCGCCGCTGAGCGCGGAGCCGTCGGAGCCGCCGAGGGTGACCTGGTACCACTCCTTGCCGTCCTTGTCGACGCCCAGGATGCCGATGTGGCCGCTGTGGTGGTGGCCGCACGAGTTGATGCAGCCGCTGATGTGCAGGTCGATCTCGCCCAGGTCGTCGAGCTCGTCGAGGTCTTGATAACGCTCGGTGATGGCTTCGGCGATGGGAATGGAGCGGGCGTTGGCCAGCGCGCAGAAGTCGCCGCCGGGGCAGGCGATCATGTCGGTCAGCAGCTGCACGTTGGCGCTGGCGAAACCGGCGGCGCGGGCGGCGAGCCACAGCGCGTGCAGGTCTTCGGCGTGCACCCAAGGCAGCACCACGTTCTGGTCGTGCGTCACACGGGCTTCGCCGGCCGAGAAGCGATCGGCCAGCTCGGCGATGGTGTCGAGCTGGTCGCCCGAGGCGTCGCCGGGCGCCTGCTTCAGGCGCTTGAACGACAGCGTGACGGCGCGCAGCGCGGGGTTCTTGTGGGCGTCGACGTTGCGGGCGAGCCAGCGCGCGAACATGACGTCGTCGGCAGCGTGGGCACGCAGCTCGGCGTCGGTCTTCTCGGCGCTTTGCAGCACGCGGGTGGCCAGCGTCGGCGGCACGAAGGAGGCGGCCACGCGGTCGTACTCTTCCTGCGTGATGGTGTGCGGTGCGCCGTCGTGCTCGAGGATCTGCTTGTACTCGGCCTCGACGTCGTCGATGTAGCGCTGGCCTTCGGCCTTCACCAGGATCTTGATGCGCGCCTTGTAGATGTTGTCGCGGCGGCCATAGCGGTTGTAGACCCGGATCACCGCTTCGAGGTAATTCATGATCTGCTGCCAGGGCAGGAACTCGCGCAGCACGGTGCCGATGATGGGCGTGCGGCCCATGCCGCCGCCCACCTGCACGCGGAAACCGATGTCGCCCGCTTCGTTCTTCACCACGTGCAGGCCCACGTCGTGCCAGCCGGTGGCGGCGCGGTCTTCAGTGGCGCCGGTGATGGCGATCTTGAACTTGCGCGGCAGGAAGGCGAACTCGGGGTGCAGCGTGCTCCACTGGCGCATGATTTCCGCGAACGGGCGCGGGTCGGCGATCTCGTCGACGGCGATGCCGGCGCGCTCGTCGCTCGTGATGTTGCGGATGCAGTTGCCGCTGGTCTGGATGCCGTGCATGTCGACCGAAGCCAGCAGGTCCATCACGTCGGCCGACTTGGCCAGTGGAATCCAGTTGTACTGGACGTTCTGGCGCGTCGTGAAGTGGGCGTAGTGGGTGGGCAGCTTGTGGCTGCCGAGCAGGCCCTGGGTCTCGATGGCCTTGCGGTAGACCTCGGCCTCGGGCTCGTCGTATTCGCGGGCGATGCGAGCCAGCACGCGCAGCTGCTTGCTCGACAGCTCGCCGTACGGCACGGCCACGCGCAGCATCGGCGCGTAGCGCTGCACGTACCAGCCGTTTTGCAGGCGCAGGGGGCGGAACTCGTCCTCGTGCAGGCGGCCCTTTTGCCAGCGCTCGAGCTGGTCTCGGAACTGGGCAGCGCGTTGGTGAACGAACTGGCGGTCGAATTCTGTGTATTGGTACATCGTGCGTATGTGTCTTGAAGAAGTGCGGTGCCGCACGTACAACGGGGCGCCCCAGCAAGAAGCCCCGGATTCTGAAAGCCCGCCTTATGGAAACAAACTATTTTTTGGTTCGGGTCTTATGCGGATAAGCTTATTCACCAGCATCCATGCGGGTTACGAGGCGGTTGGTTGCTTATTCCGGATAAGGCGCGAAGGCCGGCGCGGGGTCGCCGGACGCTGGATTCTAGGAACCCGGGGGCACCCGCGCAGGGCGCCTACCGCAGCTTGAAGTCGAAGCCGAGGGTCTGCGGCGAGCTCAGCAGCTGCCGGGCGGCCTTGTCGGCCTGGTGCTGCGCATTGAGCCATTCCCGGGCCAGCCGGGCTTCGGTCCGGTTCAGGTGCTCGATGCCGTGGTGACGCTCCTTCGACCAGGCCTGGAAGCACTTCACCACCCGCAGCGGATCGCCGATCTGCTCCTCGATCCGCAGCCGGTAGATGTCCGCGGCCACCATGACATCCTTCAAAGTGAAGTTCTGGCCTTTGACGTGGACCACGTAGGGGACCACATAAGAAGTTGTCCTGGCGAGATCGCTCATGCCTTCATCCGTGCCTCAAGTCGCTGCCTGTGCCGCAGATTAGCGGCGGGTATCGAAATGAAACTGAGCGTTTCTGAGCGCCGGGCCGGCGCCCGAACAGCGCCGGACTAGCGCCGGATGAGCGTCTTGGCGTGGAAGCGGTAGCCGGCGTTGCGCGCCGTGTTGATCGGCAGCACCAGCCCCGTGGCCTCGCTGACCTTGCGCCGCAGGCGGCGAATCTGCGTGTCGAGACGGCGCTGGTCGTAGCTCAGGTAGTGCTCGCCCAGGGCCTGCACGATCTGCTGGCGGCTGGCGATCTCGCCGGCGCTGCGCATCAGTTCGTGCAGCACCGTGAGGTCCTGCTCCGACAGCGCAATGGGCGCGAAGCCCGGCGGCGACAGCCGGCGCGGGCCCAGCTCCAGCACCCAGGCGTCGGCCGGCAGCGCGGCGGGCGAATCGCCCAGGCGCCGCGACAGCGCCGCCAGCGTGGCCGCCAGCTCATCGAGGTCGGTGGTCTTCGACAGGTAGTAGTCGGCGCCGATGTCCAGCCCCGTCACGCGGTCGCGGGCGCCGCCGCGCGCCGTCAGCACGACGATGCCCAGGCGCTCGCCGCGTTCGCGCAGCTCGCGGATCAGCGACAGGCCGTCGCCGTCGGGCAGCCCGAGGTCGACCAGCGCGATGCCGTGCCGGGCCGGGTCGTAGGTGCGGTGGAAGCCTTCGAGCGACGCCTCGGCATCGACCCGGTAGCCGCTGCCGGTCAGGAACTCGCTCAACTCCTCGCGCAGCACGGCTTCATCTTCCAGCAGGATCACATCACGCATGGGAACAGGGTAGGGGCTGGTGGCCGGGGGAATCTGAGCGTTTCTAAGCGCGGCGAAGGGCGCGCAGATTCTAGGTGCGGCCTCGATAATCCGCGCCCATGAAACGCCTTGCTCGGTGCCTGTGGCGGTGCGGTTGTCTTGCCGTGCTGGGCCTTCTCTTTTCTGCCTCGGCCGCCGCTGGCGTGCTGCGGCTGAATCCGTTGGCGAGCGTCGACAGCCACGGCCAGCTGTCGATGCTGCGCGATCCCGAAGGCCGCCTCAGCGCAGACGAGGCCGCCGCCGCGCCGGGTTGGAAGGCCTTGCCCGGCGCCGTGAACGCAGGCTTCACGCGCGACGCCGTGTGGATCAGGCTCGAGGTGCAGCGCCCGGCCGACGCGCCGCAGCAGCGCTGGCTGGCGCAGTTCAGGAACGCGCTGCTCGACGATGTGCGGCTGTACCGCCGGGACGACACCGGCCGCTGGCAGCTGGCCGTGCAGTCCGGCGAAGACATCGGCCGCGAGCACTGGCCCGTCGACGCGCGCAACGTGCAACTGCCGCTCACGCTGGAAAGCACCGAACCCACGCCGCTGCTGCTGCGCCTGCAGTCGCGCAACGCCATGTCGACCACCATCGGCTTCGCCGCGCCCGAGGTCTACGCGGGCACCGCGCGGCGCGAGTACCTCTTCTACGGCCTGGGCTTCGGATTCGGCCTGATGCTGCTCGCCTTTCACACGCTGTTCTGGCAGATGACGCGCGAGCGCTTGAGCGCCTGGTACCTGGTCTATGTGGCGAACGCGCTGCTGGTCGAGTTCCTGACGGCCGGGCTGCCGCAGCAGCTGCTGGCCATGCCCGCGCGGCTGTCCGACCTGCTGCTGAGCCTGTCGATCTGCGCCGGCGTGGCCATCGGCATCCGCTTCGCCGGCATGCAGCTGGGCACCGACGTGCAGTGGCCGCGCTTCACCCGCGTGGCGGTGCGCGTGGTGGGCCTCGTAAGTGCCATCGCGGTGGCGCTGGTGCTGGCCGGCGCCAACGGCCTGGCCATGCAGGCGGTGCAGGGGACGGCGATGCTGTGCATCGTCTACCTGATCGGCGCCGCGCTGTGGCTGCTGCCGCGCGACCAGGGCCAGGCGCGGGCTTTTCTCGTCATCTTCGGCATCTACTACGTGGGCGTGATGGTGAGCTTCCTGCGCAACCAGGGCTGGCTGCCGGCCGGCGCCTGGACCGACAACGCGACCGCCGTGGGCACGCTGCTGCACCTGCTGCTCATGAGCATGCGGCTGAACCGCCGCTACGACCAGCTGCGCCGCGAAAAGGAAGCCGCGCAGGCGCGCCTGGTGCACGTGGTCGGCCGCCAGAACGACCGGCTGGAAGACGAGGTGCGCAAGCGCACCGCCGACCTGCGCGGCGAGATCGAGCAGCGCCAGCGCCTCGAGGTCGACCTGCGCGCGGCGCTGGAGACCGAGCGCCGCGCCAAGCAGTCGCAGGTGGACTTCGTCGCCATGGTGTCGCACGAGTTCCGCACGCCGCTGGCGATCATCCACACCACCGCGCAGCAGATCGCCAAGAACCTCGACGCCGCGCGCGAGAAGACCCTGGCGCGCTGCCTGAACCTGCGTGCCGCCGCGCAGCGCATGACCGCGCTGGTCGACGAGTACCTGACCTCCGATCGCATGGAAGCCGGCCAGACGCCGTTCCAACCGCGCCCTTGTGAGCGCGACGAGCTGCTGGAGCTGTTCGAGGACCTGGTGGCCGACTGGCCGGACGGGCGTGTCGTGTGGCACGACGGGCTGTTGCCGCCGCAACTGGTGTGCGACCCCGGGCTGCTGCGCGTGGCGCTGCGCAACCTGCTGGCCAACGCCGATCGCCACACGCCGGCCGGCCGCGCCATCGTGCTCGACGTGGTGCCGGCGGAAGCGGGCGGCCTGGACATCCGCGTGAGCAACCCCGGCGACGCGATTCCGCACGACGAGGTGCCGCGGTTGTTCGAGAAGTATTTCCGTGGCCGGCAGGCGGCGCGCTCACCGGGCGCCGGCCTCGGCCTGTACCTCGTGCACCAGATCGCCGAGCTGCACCGGGGTCAGGCCCGGCTCGACAGCGCCGGGCAGGACGGCCACGTGCGCTTCAGCCTCGCATTGCCTTGAGAAGCCGCTACGTCAGCGCAGCATCGACGACATCGCCGAGCAGCAGTTCAGCATGCGCACGGCCGACTCCACCGAGTCGGCGCTGAAGCGCAGCGTGACGCCATCGACACGCTCGAAGCTCGGCCACTGGCAGAACAGGTCGGCCATCATCGGCGACTGGGTGCGCAGCGTGACCACCTGCGGGCCCTGGAAGACCAGCGGGCGTGCGTTGGCACGAGCGGCCAGCCCTTCGATCACGCCGGCACGGATCGCCTGGCGCGACTGCTCCGGCGACAGCGACACGCCGCTGTTGAAGCCGGTCGCCTTCTTGGTCTGCACGAAGCTCGCGTGCGGAAAGAGCGCCTGGTTCTCGGAGATGAACACGTCGTCGCCGCTGGCCATCACGACCGGCACGCCGTACTCGCCGGCCAGCGCGCCGTAGATTCCGGCCTCGCCGAGTTCCTGGTCGCCCAGCCGGATGCCCGCGAAGGCAAAGCCGTTGATCGTGTGCGCGAGGATGCCGCGCCCCTGCGCGCGCGAGTGGTAGCCCACCATGCACAGCGCGTCCACGCCTTCTTCCACGCCGGCCACCATGCTCAGGTAGCGCGGCTTGCCCTGCACCACGCGGGCGCGTGCATCGAGCACGTCGGGCGGCATGTTGCGAAAGCCGCCGTGCGAGTCGTTCACCAGCACCTCGGTGGCGCCAGCGTCGAAGGCGCCGGCAATCGCGGCGTTGGCCTCCTGCGCCATCAGCACGCGGGCGCGCTCGTACTCGGGGTTGCCCTGGCGTGCCTGCTCGTGGTGGTAGACGCCTGCAACGCCTTCGATGTCGGTGGAGATCAGGACTTTCATGGACGTGTGTTTCAGGCGAGAAGTGAAAGGGAAGACGCCGGCAGCAGTTCGCCGAGCGCCGCGCGGTGGTTGCCGTCGCGGCCCGTGACCGGCGTGGCGCGCCACAGCGCATGAAGTATGGCCTGCTCGGTGCTGTCGGCCGCGGCCTGGAACAGCCCGTCGAGCCGCGTGTCGTGCAGCATCGCCACGGCCGGCATGGGCCGGTCCGAGCGGTCGGGGATCGTGTAGGCGGTCGAGAAGGCCAGCACGAGGTCGCCGCTGCCGTGGCCGTAGACCGAGCCGGTGCGGGCCAGCCCCGCGCCCGCGCGCAGTGCCAGGCGGCGCAGCTGGCGCGCATCGAGCGGCGCGTCGGTGGCGACGACGATGATGATCGAGCCCTTCTCGGGCTCCGCCGCTTCCTTCGCTGCCTGCAGCGTCGCGAGCCGCTCGCCCACCGCGTGCCCGGCCAGCACCAGCTGCGGCTGGCGCCCGTAGTTCGCCAGCACCAGCGTGCCCACCGTGTGGGTCGTGCCGTCGGCCATCGCCACGCGGCGCGACGCGCTGCCGATGCCGCCCTTGAGCTGGAAGCTCGACATGCCGCGTCCCGCGCCGACCGAGCCCTGTTCGAAATCGACCCCGGCGGCGTCGAGCGCCTGCAGGTAGTCGGCCTCGGTCACGGCCAGCCGCTGGATGTCGTTGAGAAAACCGTCGTTGCACTCGAAGACCAGCGGGTTCACCGTGGGCAGCGCGCGGCCGGTCTCGGGGTTGGCCGCCGCGCAATGGCGGATCTGCGCCGTCGCCACGGTGCCGACCGAGAAGGTGTTGGTCAGCGCGATCGGCGTTTCCAGCACGCCGAGCTCGGCCAGCTGCACCAGCCCCACGCTCTTGCCGAAGCCGTTGAGCACCACGGCCGCGGCCGGCACCTTGTCGCGGAACGGGTCGCCGGCGTGCGGGCGGATCACGGTCACGCCGGTCTGCACCGGGCCGTCGGCCAGCGTGCGGTGGCCGACCGTGACGCCTGCGACGTCGGTGATGGCGTCGCGCGTGCCCGCAGGCAGGGTGCCGATGAAGGGCAGGGAGGTCGTCGGGGCCATGAAGAGAAAAAAGAAGAATGGGCTTACTGGCGGTCGATCTTCGGATCGAGCGCGTCGCGCAGCGCATCGCCCAGCAGGTTGAAGGCCAGCACGGTGAAGAAGATGGCCAGGCTGGGGAACAGCGCCACGTGCGGCGAGGTCACCATGTCGGCGCGGGCTTCGTTGAGCATCGCGCCCCACTCGGGCGTCGGCGGCTGCGCGCCCATGCCCAGGAACGAGAGGCTGGCCGCGGTGATGATCGAGGTGCCCACGCGCATCGAGAAGTACACGACGATCGACGAGATCGTGCCCGGCAGGATGTGGCGCACGATGATGGTCCAGTCGGACGCGCCGATGCTGCGCTCGGCCTCGATGTAGGTCTGCTGCTTGAGCACCAGCGTGTTGCCGCGCACCAGGCGCGCAAAGGCCGGCACGCTGAACACCGACACCGCCACCACCACGTTGGTCATGCTGCTGCCCAGGATGGCCACCACGCCCAGCGCCAGCAGGATGCCGGGGAAGGCGAAGAGCACGTCCGAGATGCGCATCACGATGCGGTCCCACCAGCCTTCGTAGTAACCGGCCAGCAGGCCGAAGGCCGTGCCGATGATGCCGCCCACCAGCACCGACAAAAAGCCGGCCGCCAGCGAGATGCGCGTGCCCGCCAGGATGCGGCTGAAGATGTCGCGGCCCAGCGGATCGACGCCGAACCAGTGCGTGGCCGAGGGCCCGCTGTTCAGCATGTCGTAGTCGAAGAAGTTCTCGGGGTCGAAGGGCACGATCCACGGTGCGAACACCGCGATCACCACCAGCAGCAGCACGAAGATGGCCGCCACGATGCCCACGGGCTGCTTCTTGAAACGGCGCCAGCATTCGCCCCAGGGCGTGCGGACCTTGCCGGCGGTCAGCGCAACGGCAACGGGGGACAGTGGAACGATGGATTCGGCAGACACGCCGGTAGCTTGCGTCATGGCTGCGTGCTCACTTGTAGCGGATGGTCGGGTTGATGTAGCCGTACAGCACATCGACCACGAGGTTGATCAGGATGAATTCGAGCGAGAACAGCAGCACCAGCGTCTGGATGACGGGGTAGTCGCGCATCTGCACGGCATCGACCAGCAGGCGGCCCAGGCCGGGCCAGTTGAACACCGCCTCCACGAGGATGGAGCCGCCCAGCAGGAAGCCGAACTGCAGGCCCATCATCGTGACCACCGGAATCAGCGCGTTGCGCAGCGTGTGCTTGAACACCACGCTGGTTTCGTGCACGCCCTTGGCGCGCGCGGTGCGCACGAAGTCTTCCTGGATCACTTCGACGAAGGAAGCGCGCGTGAAGCGTGCCATCACGGCCGCGACGGCCGCGCCCAGCGTGATCGAGGGCAGGATGTAGTGCTGCCAGGTCGCGGCGCCCACCGTGGGCAGCCAGCCGAGCTGCACCGAGAAGATCTGCATGAGCAGCATGCCCAATGCAAATGCGGGGAACGAGATGCCCGACACCGCCAGCGTCATGCCGATGCGGTCGGGCCATTTGTTGCGGTACACCGCCGACACGATGCCGATCCCCATGCCGAAGATCACCGCCCACACCATGCTGGTGATGGTCAGCATCACCGTCGGGAAAAAGCGCTCGGCAATCTCCGTCGACACCGGCCGCCGCGTGCGGATCGAGGTGCCGAAGTCGCCTTGCACCATGTGGGTGAAGAAGCTCACGAACTGCTGCGGCAGCGGCTTGTCCAGCCCGAGCTCCGCGCGCACCATGGCCACGGTCTGCTCGTCGGCGTCCTGGCCGGCGGCAAGGCGCGCCGGGTCGCCGGGAAGCATGTGGACGAACAGGAACACCAGCACTGCCACGATGAGCAGCGTGGGGATCAGGCCCAACAGTCGTTTGAGGAAGTAATTCAGCATGGGGTACGGTTGTCGCGAGCGGGCGATGGCACGGTGCCACCGCCCGCCGGACAGTCAGTCAGGAAAACGAAGGAGCCGCGATCAGTTCGACACCGACATGGCATCGATGTTGATGTTCGCGTCGGGCATCACGAACACACCCGACAGGCGCTTGGCGTGCGCCGAGAGGTTCTGCTCGGTGACCAGCGGCACGCGCGGCAGGTCCTTGCGGATCTCTTCCTGCGCGGTCTTGTACAGCGCGGCCTTTTCCTTGTCGTCCACGGTCACGAGCGCCTTGGCGATCGCGGCGTCGACCACGTCGCTCTTGTAGAACGACATGTTGTTGAGCTTGGGTGCCCACGACTCGGAGGCGAACAGCGGACGCAGGCCCCAGTCGGCTTCGCCGGTCGACGACGACCAGCCCGTGTAGTACATGCGGACCTTGGCCGTCTTCGGATCGGGCCAGGCGTCGACCTGCTCGGTGCGCTGGCCCACTTCGAGCGCCTGCACCTGCAGCTTGATGCCCACCTGTGCGAGCTGCTGCTGCACGAACTGGATCGTCTTCTGGCTGGTCGTGTTGTTGTAGGCGCTCCACAGCACCGACTCGAAGCCGTTGGGGTAGCCGGCCTCGGCCAGCAGGGCCTTGGCCTTCTTCACGTCGTAGGGAATGGGCGCCATCTTCTCGGCGAACTTCACGCCCTGGGGCATCACGCCCTGTGCGGGGAAGGCATAGCCGCCGAAGGCCACCTTCGACAGCGCTTCCTTGTTGATGGCGTAGCCGATGGCTTCGCGCACCTTCGGGTTGTCATACGGCTTTTGCAGCATGTTGAAGGCCAGGAAGCGCGTGATGATCGAGGGCGAGGCCACCACTTCGAGCTTGTCGCTCTTCTTCAGCAGCTCGGCCTGCTCGTAGGGAATGGGGAAGGCAAAGTCGGCTTCGCCGGTCTGCAGCATCGCGGCGCGCGTGTTGTTCTCGAGCACCGGCTTCCATTGCAGGTTGTCGACCTTCGGGTAGCCCTTCTTCCAGTAGCCGTCGAACTTCTTGGCCTTCACGGCGTCGGTCTGCTTCCATTCCACGAACTCGAAGGGGCCGGTGCCCACGGGGTGGAAGGCGATGTCCTTGTTGCCCCACTTCTTCAGCGCGGTGGGCGAGATCATGGCGGCCGAGGCGTGGGCCAGCGAGTTGATGAAGGGGCCGAAGGGCTCCTTCAGCGTGATGCGCACGGTGGTCGGATTCACCGCCTCGACCTTGCCCACGCGGTTGAACTGGTTGTAGCGCAGCAGCTTGTTGTCCTGGTTCAGCACGCGGTCGAGCGTGACCTTCACGGCTTCGGCGTTGAAGTCGGTGCCGTCGTGGAACTTGACGCCGCTGCGCAGCTTGATGGTGTAGACCAGGCCGTCCTTGGACACGTCGTAGCTCTCGGCGAGCACGTTCTGCACCTTCAGGTCCTTGTCGAACTGGAACAGGCCTTCATAGAAGGTCTTGGTCACGGCCGTGGTGATGGTCGTGTTGGTGTTGTACGGGTCCAGCGTTTCCGGCTGGTAGCCGATGGCCAGCACTACGTCTTTGGCAGCCAGTGCCGAGCCCGAGGCGGCGAGCGCGGCCAGGCCCAGCAGTGCGGATGCCCAGCGCAGGGAGGAAGAAGATTGCTTCATGGAAGAACTCCAGTCGGTTCGTGGAAAAAATGCAGGGGGCCTGCGGGTGAAAAAACGGTTCGGACTCAGAAGGCGCCGCCGATGGCATGCCGTGCCACGAAGTGGCCGGGCGCGACCTGCACCAGCGGCGGCACATCGGGCTCGTCGCCCACGGCGCGGATCGGGCTGGGAATCTCGCCTTCGAGCAACGCGCGCGGCTTGTGGCGGCGCGACGGGTCGGCCACCGGCACCGCGGCCATCAGCTTGCGGGTGTAGGGGTGCTGCGGCGCTTCGAACACGGCGCGGCGCGGGCCGATCTCGACGATCTGGCCCAGGTACATCACGGCCACGCGGTGGCTGATGCGCTCGACCACGGCCATGTCGTGCGAGATGAAGAGGAACGCCACGCCCAGCTCGCGCTGCAGGTCGAGCATGAGGTTGACGATCTGCGCCTGGATCGACACGTCGAGCGCCGACACCGATTCGTCGGCCACCACCACCTTCGGATTGAGCGCGAGCGCACGCGCAATCGCGATGCGCTGCCGTTGCCCGCCCGAGAACTCGTGCGGATAGCGCTGCGCCACCTCGGGTGGCAGACCCACCTTCTGCAGGAGCCAGTCGACGCGCTTCTGCGCCTCGGCACCCTTGGCGATGTTGTGGATGAGCAGCGGCTCCATGATCGAGAAGCCCACCGTCACGCGCGGATCGAGCGAGGCGAACGGGTCCTGGAAGATGAACTGGATGTTCCGGCGCAGCGCCTGCAGCTCGCGCGTGGGCAGCTCGCGGATGTTCTGCCCGCCGAACTCGATGGCGCCGCTCTGGCTTTCGACCAGCCGCAGCAGCGAGCGGCCGGTGGTCGACTTGCCACAGCCCGATTCACCGACCAGCGCCAGCGTTTCGCCGGGGTAGAGGTCGAAGCTGATCTTTTCCACCGCATGCACGCGGCGCTTCACGCGGCCGAAGATGCCGCTGCGCACGTCGAAGCGCGTCACGAGGTCGCGCACGCGCAGGATCGGGCCGGCGTCTTCGCGCACGGTGGTCTGCGGCGTGGTGTTCGTGCAGGGCACGGTCTCGGTGCTGTCTTCGGTGCCGGACTCGGTACGAAGGAGCTCGAACTTGGCCGGCAGGTCGGTGCCCTGCATCGCGCCCAGCTTGGGCACGGCCGACAGCAGCGCCCGGGTGTAGGGGTGCTGCGGCGAGGCGAACACGGTGTCGGAGCTGCCGGCTTCGACCTTGTCGCCGCGGTACATCACGAGCACGCGGTCGGCGATTTCGGCCACCACGCCCATGTCGTGCGTGATGAAGAGCACGCCCATGCGCATCTCTTTCTGCAGCTCGCGAATGAGCTGGAGGATCTGCGCCTGGATCGTCACGTCGAGCGCGGTGGTGGGCTCGTCGGCGATCAGCAGCTGCGGCTTGCACGACAGCGCCATCGCGATCATCACGCGCTGGCGCATGCCGCCCGACAGCTGGTGCGGAAAGCGGTCGAGCACGTTGCGCGCTTCGGGAATGCGCACCAGTTCGAGCATGCGCAGCGCTTCGGCGCGCGCCGCCGCATTGCTCTTGCCCTGGTGGATGCGGATGGCCTCGGCGATCTGGTCGCCGGCGGTGAACACCGGGTTCAGCGAGGTCATCGGCTCCTGGAAGATCATCGCGATGTCGGCGCCGCGGATGCCGCGCATGGTGCTGTCGCGGGCCTGCGCGAGGTCGAGCACTTCGCCGTTGCGACGGCGGAAGGCCATGCTGCCGCCGAGGATGCGGCCGCCGCCGTGCTCCACCAGCCGCATCAGCGCGAGCGAGGTGACCGACTTGCCCGACCCCGATTCACCCACCACCGCGAGCGTTTCGCCGTGGTCGACGTGGAAGGACAGCTTCTTGACGGCATCGACCGTGCGCTCGGAGGTCGAGAAGCGCACGGTGAGGTCGTCGACGGCGAGGACGCGGCCGTCGGGCAGGTTCAGGGCAGGGGAGGACATGGCGGATGCGAGGGAAAAAGGGGGCAGGGCGTCAGGCGAAGATGGCCGTCACTGGCGTTTCGTCGCCGCGCGCGTGGCCGCGGTACATGCCTTCGGTGTTGAAGGCCAGGCTCAGGTTGCCGTGGCGGTCGACGGCGATCAGGCCGCCGGTGCCGCCGATGGCGGGCAGCGACTCGTGCACCACGGCGTGCGTGGCCGCTTCGAGCGTGGCGCCGCCGTAGGCCATGCGTGCGCAGATGTCGTAGGCGGCCGCGACGCGGATGAACATTTCGCCGCTGCCGGTGCACGAGATGGCGGCCGTGCGATCGTCGGCGTAGGTGCCGGAGCCGATGAGCGGCGTGTCGCCGATGCGGCCCACGCGCTTGTTGGTCATGCCGCCGGTCGAGGTGGCGGCGGCCAGGTGGCCGTGCATGTCGAGCGCCACGGCGCCGACGGTGCCGAACTTCTTGTCTTCGTCCAGCGGCGGCTTGGTCATGGCGGCGCCTTCGTGGTCGGTGACCACGCGGCCCGTGTCGCGCACGCGGTACAGCTGCTGGCGGCGTGCGTCGGTCGAGAAGAAGAAGGGCTCGACCATCTCCAGCCCGCGGTCGCGCGCGAAGGCTTCGGCGCCCGCGCCGGCCAGCAGCACGTGGGCGCCGTCCTCGAGCACGGCGCGCGCGGCGCGCACCGGGCGGCGCACGTGGCTCACGCCGGCAATGGCACCGGCGGCAAGCGTGGCGCCGTCCATCACGGCCGCGTCGAGCTCGTGCGTTTCCTCGTGCGTGAACACCGCACCGTAGCCGGCGTTGAAGAGCGGGCAGTCTTCGAGCATCTCGACCGCCAGGCAGGTGGCGTCGAGCGCGGACATGCCCTTGAGCAATGCGGCCTGCGCGGCGCGCACGATGGCCTGCAGCGCGTCGTGGTAGGCCTGCGCCTGCTCGGGGTTGGTCGTCGAGGCGCTGATGGTGCCGGCGCCGCCGTGGATGGCGATGACGGGCGTGACGTTCTTCATCGGGAAGCTTTCTTCTTTTTCTTGCCGGCGTCGGAAGCGACGGCGGCGGGGAGGGAGGGCATGGAGACTTCGCCGCGCGCATGGCCCTGGCCCAGCCCGCCGTGCAGCCACGGACGCACCGCCTGCAGGATGCGGCCGGCCGACTGCGCCGCGCCGGGCGCGCGCAGGGCGACGGCGCTGGTCAGCGCCTCGATCAGCGCGAGCACGCTGGTCTCGCAGTTGGGGCGGTAGCTGGTTTCGGTCTGGCCGTACAGCACCACGTCGGCCAGCGGCGCGATGGGCGAGCTGGGGCGGTCGGTCAGCGCGAGCACGGCGCAGCCCTGGCCGCGCGCGATCTGCGCGAGCGCCACCGTGTCGGTGAGGTAGCGCGGAAATGTGAGGCCGATGAACAGGTCCTGCGGCCCCGCGTGCATCAGCGTGCGCGCCGAATGCGTCACGCCGCTCACGCTGGAGAGCATGCGCACGTCGCTGCAGGAACCATCGAGCCCGTGCTGCAGCAGCCCCGCAAGCCAGGCGCTGGCGCCGAAGCCGCCGATGTAGATCGAGCGCGCCTTCAGGATGCGCTGCACCGCGGCCTCGCAGGCGGCGTAGTCCAGCGACTGGCGCGTGGCTTCGATGTTGCGGCGGCTCTCGTCGAGCGCGGTGGCGAACACCTCGGCCACCGTGGTCGGGTGCTCCAGGTTGCCGCGCAGCCGCTCGACCGGCGCCACCAGCGGCTCGAAGCCGCGCACGAGCTCGGCGCGAAAGGCCGCATAGCCGTCGAAGTCCAGCGCGCGCGCAAAACGGTTGGCCGTGGCCACCGACACGCCGGCCGCGGCGGCGAGCTCGTCGATGGGCAGCGTCGCGACCTGCAGCGGATGCCCGAGCACGAAGTCGGCCACCTGCCGGTGCGAACGCGTCAGCCGCGGCAGCGCCTGCGCAATGCGCTGGGCCACGGTGGTGCCTGGGGTGTCGACGTTGGTGCTCATGGGGCGGGCGATGCACCGGGAAGGGTGCGAGTGATGTAAATCAGTTTACAAATATATGTCAGTTATGAAAATTTTCTGTCATTCCCGAGCGATATCGCAAGTAGCGGGCCAGCCGCGAGGGGCTCTGGCGAGGGTCGGAAGGGACGTGTTTCCCTTGTGGGGCGCCGTGTTCCGGGCCGTTGGGGCGCGGTCTTCAGGGATTTCCCTGATGCTGTCGTTTCATCCCCACGGGCGGGGGATCGGGGGCTTTGGAAACGAACGAATTAACGGCGATGGCCGGGTTGCATGGCGACATTGACGGCCTTCAGGCCAGCCCTGAGTATCCCGAGCGGTGCGATTGGCACCGGGGAACGAGGAACCACAAAATGAGACAGGAATGGCTTCGCCGCGCGTGCGCGGTGATGGGCGGCTTTGTGCTGGTTGCGGCCCTGTCCGCCTGCGGCGGCGGTGGGGGCGG
>NZ_JBYSZY010000008.1:0-165556 GCF_058787635.1 Variovorax sp. FW305-3-2-15-B-LB1
CCCGAGCCCCCTCTGCCCCACGCCGCGCATGCGAATCCACGAACTGAAACGACGACTCCGCGAGGCCGGGGCCGGCCCCAGCCACGAGCAGCGCATTCTGCGGCTGTGGTCGCATGGGCTGCCGCGCAACAGCGGCAGGCGCCTGCCGGCCACCTTCTTCCCGTCGTCGCTGATGGAGGCCTTGCCGGCCATCGAGGCCGAGCTTGCGGGCCTGGCGCGCATCCACGCGGTTCATCCCGGTGCCGACGGCTCCGAGCGGCTGCTCGTCGCGCTGGCCGATGGCCAGACCGTCGAGAGCGTGCTGCTGCCGCGCGACGGCCTGTGCGTGTCGTCGCAGGTCGGCTGCGCCGTCGGGTGCCAGTTCTGCATGACGGGCCGCGACGGCCTGCTGCGCCAGGTCGAGAGCGCCGAGATCGTTGCGCAGGTCGCCCTCGCCCGCCTGCGCCGGCCGGTGCGCAAGGTGGTGTTCATGGGCATGGGCGAACCGGCGCACAACCTCGACAACGTGATCGAGGCGATCGAGCTGCTCGGCACGGTCGGCAACATCGGCCACAAGAACCTGGTGTTCTCCACCGTGGGCGATCCGCGCGTGTTCGAGCGACTGCTGCAGGCGCGCGTGCGGCCCGCGCTGGCGCTCTCGCTGCACACGACCAATGCCGAGCTGCGAAAGAAGCTCCTTCCGCGCGCGCCGAACCTGACACCCGAAGCCCTCATCGACGCGGGCGAGCGCTATGCCCGCGCCACCGGCTACCCCATCCAGTACCAGTGGACGCTGCTCGAAGGCGTGAACGACGGGCCCGAGGAAGTCGAGGGCATCGTGCGGCTGCTCTCGGGCAAGTACGGCGTGCTGAACATGATCCCGTTCAACACGGTGGACGGCGTGGCCTTCGGCCGCCCGTCGCGCGCGCGCTGCGAGCAGATGGCCCGCACACTGCACGAACGCGGCATCCTCACGAAGCTGCGCTACTCGGCCGGCCAGGACGTCGACGGCGGCTGCGGCCAGCTGCGGGCACGCGCGGCCGAGGTGCGGGTGACGGTGCCGATCCGCCGCGCCGACGACCGGCTCAGCTGAGCGAGGCCACCCAGTCCCACACCGCGCCAGGTGCCTCGACCATCACGTTGTGGCCGTGCGGACCCAGGTCGCGGGCGTCGGGGTCGAGGGAGCGGGTCTGTTCCATCGTTACCAGCGCATCGTGGCGGCCCTGACCGAGATGAACCGGGCAGCGCGCCAGGCCGACGAGTTCGGACAGCGGCGGCTTGCCCACGGCATTGGCGCGCGGGTCCATCGCGAGGCGCCAACCCTCGTCCTCTTGCGTCACGCCGCGCGCCACGACAGGCGCCGTCGCGTCGGCGATCGCGGCCAGGCCGGAGACCTTCAGGTAGCGGTCTTGCGCCTCTTCTTCCGTCGCGAAACGCTTGGCGGGCTGCGTCGCCAGGGTCTCCATGCGGCGGACCTCTTCATCGCTCCATGCGACCTTGATGCCCGCTGCGAACACCGCGTGCGGCGCGACGCCGAACCATCCCGTCGCGAGAGCCAGGCCGATCACCCCGCCCAGCGAATGGCCGAGCACCACGAGCCGGCCTTCGGGCTGCAGATGCGGCAGCACTGCACGCGCCACGGAGGCGGCGTGCTGGCCGATGACATAGGAAGCCTGCCGGTCCGACGCGCCGTGCCCGGGCAGGTCGAGCGCAAGCCAACGGCCGCGCCATCGCGCATCGGCCTGCGCGCACAGCGGCGACCACACCGCGCCTGTCGCGCCCATGCCGTGCAGCAGCACCAGCAGGTCCGGGCCTTCGCCGCCTTGTTCCGTGTACATGTCCGTTGTCTCCTGGCACTTTCGATGGCGCGAGAATACCCGGCGACGCCCCGGAAAGGGCCCGATCGGCACCCGCTGCCGCAAGACAGCGCGGGGCCTTGTCCGGCCCCGTTTGCGCGGAATGGCTGACGCGCCGTACCCTGTGGTCCGGGGCATGCTTGGCGTTGTTTTTCCCCGTCTCCCCGACGCTTCTCTTTTCCCTTTTCCTCCAAAGGCTTTCGCCGCCCCTCAAGAACCCATGCTTGATCGCCGATCCTTCCTCGCCGCCGGCAGTGCCGCCGCCGCACTCGCCGCCCTGGGACTGCCCGAAGAGGCGCTGGCCGCCAACGGCCTGCAACTGAGCCAGCCGGCGCCCTTCTCCTTCGATGCGCTCGTCGCACAGGCCAAGCGCCTCGCGACCCGCCCCTACACCGCCGCCGCGCCGCTGGCGCCGCAGGTGCTGGAGCGCATCGACTACGACGCGCACGGCAAGATCCGCTTCGACCCCGCCAACGCCCTCTTCCGCGACGGGCCCGGCGCGTTTCCCGTCACGTTCTTCCACCTCGGCCGCTTCTTCCAGACCCCGGTGCGCATGCACGTGCTGGAGACCGCCGGCGGCGACAGCTTTGCGCGCGAGGTGCTCTACAGCCCCACGTACTTCTCGATGCCCCCCGACAGCCCCGCGCGCGCGCTGCCCGAGGGCGCCGGGTTCGCAGGCTTCCGCCTGCAGGAAAGCCGCTTGGGCGATCAAAGCAAGCTCGACTGGCAGAAGAACGACTGGGTCGCCTTTCTTGGCGCCTCGTACTTCCGCGCCATCGGCGAGCTCTACCAATACGGCCTGTCGGCGCGCGGCATCGCGCTCGACGTCGCGGTGCCCGACAAGCCCGAGGAGTTTCCGAACTTCACGCGCTTCTATTTCGAGACACCCGCTGCGGGCAACACCACCTCGATGACCGTCTACGCGCTGCTCGAGGGGCCGAGCGTCACGGGCGTGTTCAAGTTCGTCATGCAGCGCGGCAAGGCCGTGATCATGGACATCGACGCGCGCGTGTTTCTGCGCCGCGACGTGTCGCGCCTGGGCCTGGTGCCGCTCACGTCGATGTACTGGTACTCGGAAACCATCAAGCCCACCGCCATCGACTGGCGCCCCGAGGTGCACGACTCCGACGGCCTCGCGATCTGGAACGGCGCGGGCGAGCGCATCTGGCGACCGCTCAACAACCCCACGCAGACCCGCGCCTCCGCCTTCGCCGACACCCGGCCGCGCGGCTTCGGCCTGCTGCAGCGCGACCGCAACTTCGACCACTACCAGGACGGCGTCAACTACGAGAAGCGCCCCAGCCTGTGGATCGAACCGCTGGGCGACTGGGGCGAAGGCTCGGTCCAGCTCATCGAGATCCCGACCGACGACGAGATCCACGACAACACCGTCGCCTTCTGGGTGCCCAAGGCCGATGCAAAAGCCGGCGCGAGCTACAGCCTGCAATACCGGCTGCACTGGACCGACCAGGAGCCCTTTCCGTCACCGCTCGCGCGCTGCGTCGCCACCCGCATCGGCCGCGGCGGCCAACCGGGCCAGCCGCGCCCGCAGGGCGTGCGCAAGTTCATGGTGGAGTTCATCGGGCAACCGCTCACCACGGTGCCCTTCGGCGTCAAGCCCGAACTGGTGCTCACCGCGCCGCGCGGCAAGTTCTCCTACGTCTTCGCCGAAGCCGTGCCGAATGGAGTACCGGGCCACTGGCGCGCGCAGTTCGACTTCACGCCCGAGGGCACGGAGCCAGTAGACATGCGGCTGTATCTGAAAAACGGGGACCAGACGTTGACGGAGACCTGGCTGTACCAGTACCAGCCGGGGTGAGCGAGAGCGGCTGCATCTTGCAGCCTCAGTTGATTCGTGCGTTGGTCAGTTCCATGTCTTCAAACTGACTGCCTGTGAAGTCAACCTGCTCGCCCTGCAGGTTGGTCGCACTCACCTGCGTGCCTCGGCATTCGAGCAACTTCAAACGCAACCACTGGCTCGCATCGAAATTGAGTGCGGTCCAGTTGCACCGGGTGAAGGTGCAGTCGCTGAGCGTGCTGGCTTTCAACTTTGAGGCGCTGAAAGTGCAGTCGACGAAGGTGCATCCGCTGATCGCGAGCCGTGCCATGTCGCATTGGCTGAAGGAGCAACCGCTGAACTGGCATGCGGTCCAGACGGCATCTTGAAAAGTGATCGATGTGAAGCTGCTGCCACTGAAGGCGCTGGACGAGAAGGTGATCAGGTTGAGGTCCAGGCCGGCGTAGGCCTTGCCATCGCTCTGGCCGGAAAGACCCGCCGGCGCACCGCCTGCGCCTTTTCGCCACTTGTCGTGGTCCTCGATGATTTGTTTGGCGCTCATGGTGCTCTCAACCTATCCGACCGCACATGACGAAACACACGAACGCCCAATAGAGCCCGCAAAGCACGACGAGGAGCGCAAGAACCACCCACAGGATGGTTCCAGCCACCGATCCTGGCTTTTTCTTTTCCTGCTTAGCCATGTTGGGCAACTCCCTGCGCATCGCGGCCGAGATCGGCAGCCTCGCTCGCGCCCGGGTTGAGTGCGTCGGGGCTCATGAGCAGCAGCTCGTACTCGAACAGGCGGTTGACGCCTTCGCGCCCATACAAACGAACCGGCTCGAGCGCCGGACGCCCCAGAAACACCGGAATGGCGGTGCTGTTGATGTCGAGCGTGCGCGTTGGCGCAGCACGGAGTGCGGACATGTGTTCCTCCCTGAAGCCGCTCCTGTGGATCAGGAGTCAGGCCGCGGATTGTGGGAGGCCCATGCGCACAAAAACGAGAGGAAAGAATCGGGCAACTATTGCGAAGCGAGCAGCGTGACGGACTGCACGCACCGCTCATTGCCCAGACCGGTCCTGACCGGCCCCGGCCGCTATCGCTTCGTGACCGACACCAGCTCGACTTCGAAATTCAGCGTCGCATTCGGCGGAATCAGGCCGTTGCCCGCACCGCGCGCACCGTAAGCAATCGACGCGGGGCAGGTCAGCTTGGCCTTGCCGCCCGGCTTCATCTTCTGCACGCCTTCGGTCCAGCACGGGATCACGCCGTTGAGCGGGAACTCGGTGGGTTCGCCGCGCTTGTACGAGCTGTCGAACTCCTTGCCGCTATCAGGGAAGGTGCCGCGGTAGTGCACCTTGACCACGTCGGTGGCGGCGGGCGATGCGCCGGTGCCTTCCTTGAGCGACTGGTAGATCAGGCCGCTGGGCGTGGTGACCGCCGCGGACTGCGCAAAGGCTGCGGGAATGGCAAAGACGGACACGAGCGCGGCACAGAAAAATGACTTCACGAAACACCTCGGTGGTTGAAAAGCTGCCGATTATGGACAGCCCCCGTGAAGCCGCATGTACGCCGATGTATCCGATGGAACGGCCCTTGCTTTGGGAGGGGTGCACTGTCACCATCCGCCCAGAGAGGAAGCCCCCATGCGCGCCAACGACGCTCCGCCGGCCCCGGTCGCCGGCACCGGTCATCTCAAGAAAGTCCTCGGTCCCGTCCAGTTGTGGGGCATCGCGGTCGGCCTCGTCATCTCAGGTGAGTACTTTGGTTGGAGCTACGGCTGGAACACGGCCGGCACCCTCGGCTTCCTGGTCGCCACGGTGCTGGTGGCGACGATGTACACGACCTTCATTTTCAGCTTCACCGAGCTCTCGACCGCCATCCCGCACGCGGGCGGCCCCTTCGCCTATGCGCGGCGCGCCTTCGGGCCGCGCGGCGGTTTCGTGGCGGGCTTCGCGACGCTGATCGAATTCGTCTTCGCGCCGCCGGCCATCGCGCTGGCGATCGGCGCCTACCTCAACGTGCAGTTCCCGGGCATCAATCCGAAGTGGTTCGCGGTCGGGGCCTACGTGGTCTTCATCGGGCTGAACTGGATCGGCATCGGCATCGCGGCGGCGTTCGAGCTGTTCGTCACCGTGCTCGCGATCTTCGAACTGCTGGTGTTCATGGGCGTGGTCGCACCGGGCTGGTCGATGGCGAACTTCGTGGCCCACGGATGGGCCGGCGGCAACGTGCTGAACGGCGCGGCGGTGTCGGGCATCTTCGCCTCGATCCCGTTCGCGATCTGGTTCTTCCTGGCCATCGAGGGCGCGGCCATGGCGGCCGAAGAGGCGCGCGATCCGCACCGCACGATTCCGCTGGCCTACACCACCGGCATCGTCACGCTGGTGCTGCTGGCCTTCGGCGTGATGATCTTCGCGGGCGGCGTGGGCGACTGGCGCCAGCTCGCGAACATCAACGACCCGCTGCCGCAGGCCATGAAAGCGGTGGTGGGCGCCAACAGCGGCTGGCTGCACATGCTGGTGTGGATCGGCCTGTTCGGACTCATTGCCTCGTTCCACGGCATCCTCATGGGCTACTCGCGCCAGATCTTCGCGCTTGCCCGCGCCGGCTACCTGCCGAGCTACTTCGCCGGCCTGAGCCCGCGCTTCGACACGCCGCACCGCGCATTGCTGGCCGGGGGCGTGATCGGCATCGCCGCCATCTTCAGCGACGAGTGGGTGCAGTTCGGCGGACAGACGCTCACGGCCAACATCGTCACCATGGCCGTGTTGGGCGCGATCGTGATGTACCTGATCTCGATGGCCGCGCTGTTCAAGCTGCGGCGCACCGAGCCCGACCTGCTGCGCACCTACCGCGCGCCCTTCTACCCCGTGTTCCCGGCCGTCGCACTCGGCCTGGGCCTGGTGTGCCTGGGCGCGATGGTCTGGTTCAACCCGATGCTCACGGTGCTGTTCCTGGTGCTGATGGCGGCCGCCTACGGCTACTTCCTGCTCACCTCGGCGCAGCGCGATGCCGCCGCGCCGGACGCGATGCTGTCTTCCACGCCGTGATAAAAAAGATGCGCTACCGCACCACCATTGCCGGCCAGGGCTTCGCCTTCGACGATCTGCGGCAGGTGCTCGCCTGCGCCAGCCCCGCGCGCTCGGGCGACTACCTCGCGGGCCTCGGCGCGGCGACCGCGCAGCAGCGCATGGCGGCGCGCCACGTGCTGGCCGACACGCCGCTCAAGCAGTTCCTCACCGAGGCGCTGATTCCCTACGAGCAGGACAACATCACACGGCTCATCATCGACACGCACGACGTGCAGGCCTTCGCGCCGGTCGCGCACCTCACGGTCGGAGACTTCCGCAACTGGCTGCTGTCGGAACAGGCCACCACAGAGGCACTCGCCGCACTGGCACCGGGCCTCACGCCCGAGATGGTCGCGGCCGTGTCCAAGCTCATGCGCAACCAGGACCTGGTCGCGGTCGCGAAGAAGTGCCACGTCGTCACGCGCTTTCGCGACACCATCGGCCTGCCCGGCCACCTGGCCGTGCGCCTGCAGCCCAACCACCCCACCGACGACCTGCGCGGCGTGGCCGCGTCCACGCTCGACGGCCTGCTCTACGGCGCGGGCGACGCGGTGATCGGCATCAACCCCGTGTCCGACAGCCTGCCGGTGCTCGGGCGCCTGCTGCACATGCTGAACGAGGTGATCCAGCGCTTCGAGATTCCCACGCAGAGCTGCGTGCTCACGCACGTGACCAACACGCTGAAGCTCGCCGAGGCCGGCGCACCGGTGGACCTCGTGTTCCAGTCGATCGCCGGCACCGAGAAAGCGAACCTCTCGTTCGGCGTGACACCCGCTTTGCTCGACGAGGCCCACGCCGCGGCGCAATCGCTCGCGCGCGGCACCGTCGGCAACAACCTCATGTACTTCGAGACCGGCCAGGGCAGCGCGCTCTCGGCCAACGCCCATTTCGGCGTCGACCAGCAGACCTGCGAGGTGCGCGCCTATGCGCTGGCGCGGCGCTACCAGCCGCTGCTCATCAACACCGTGGTCGGTTTCATCGGCCCCGAGTACCTGTACGACGGCAAGCAGATCATCCGCGCCGGCCTCGAAGACCATTTCAGCGGCAAGCTGATGGGCCTGCCGATCGGCTGCGACATCTGCTACACCAACCACGCCGAAGCCGACCAGGACGACATGGACACGCTGCTCGTGCTGCTGGGCACGGCGGGCATCAACTTCATCATGGGCATCCCGGGCGCGGACGACGTGATGCTCAACTACCAGAGCACCTCGTTCCACGACGCCCTCTTCCTGCGCGAGACGCTGGGCCTGAAGCGCGCGCCCGAGTTCGAGGCCTGGCTGCAGCGCATGCAGATCACCGACACCGCCGGGCGGCTCGCACCGCCCACGGCCAACCGGCTGCTGAGCGACATGGGCGGGCTGTCCGCGCTGGCGCCATGAGCGAGTCACCGGTCACCCCCAACCCCTGGGCGCAATGGCGCACCGCCACGCCCGCGCGGCTCGCACTCGGCCGCGCCGGTGCCGGCATGCCCACCGACGAAACGCTGCGCTTCGGCTGGGCCCACGCGATGGCGCGCGACGCGATCCATGCAGCGCTCGATGTCGACGCACTCGATGTCGCACTGCGCGCGGACCAGTGGGACGTGAATCGCGTGCGCAGCCGCGCGCCCGACCGCACCACCTACCTGCGCCGCCCCGACCTCGGCCGCCAGCTCGACGCGGAAGATGCCGCGCACCTGCGCGACGATCGACCCGTGGGCGGCTGCGACCTCTGCCTGGTGATCGGCGACGGCCTCTCCTCACTCGCCGTCGCCCGCCACGCCGTGCCACTGCTCGCGGCGCTGCGTCCGCAATTGCCGCCCGGCACGCGCCTGTCGCCCGTCTTCATCGCCACGCAGGCGCGCGTGGCACTCGCCGACGAACTGGGTGAAGCGGTCGGCGCGGCGCTGTCGGTCATGCTGATCGGCGAGCGCCCGGGCCTGAGCTCTCCCGACAGCCTCGGCATCTACCTGACCCATTCGCCACGCCGCGGCCGGCACGACGCTGAACGCAACTGCATCTCGAACGTGCGGCCCGAGGGGCTGTCGTACGCGCAGGCCGCCTTCAAGCTCGCGTGGCTGGTGCGCGAGTCGCTGCGCCGGGGGTTGAGCGGGGTGGAGCTCAAGGACGAGAGCGACCTGGCGGTGCTGGCTGCAAGCCCGGACGCCGTTGCCTATGATCCCGGGACCGATCCCCAGGAGACAAGCAGATGAACGCCCCCCGCTACCCCCTCGCCGAACTGAAAGACCTGCCCGACGACATCCGCACCGCGATCCTTGCGGTGCAGGAAAAGGCCGGCTTCGTACCCAACGTGTTCCTCGGCCTTGCGCGCCGCCCCGCCGAGTGGCGGGCCTTCTTCGCGTACCACGACGCGCTGATGCTCAAGGAAGAAGGCTCGCTCACCAAGGGCGACCGCGAGATGATCGTCACCGCCACCAGCGCGGTCAATCAATGCCTGTACTGCGTGGTGGCGCACGGCGCGCTGCTGCGCATCTACGAGAAGAAACCGCTGGTGGCCGACCAGGTGGCGGTGAACTACCGCAAGGCCGACATCACGCAGCGCCAGCGCGCGATGCTCGACTTTGCGATGAAGGTCTGCGAACGCTCGCACGAGATCGACGACCGCGACTTCGGGCCGCTGCACGCGCACGGCTTCGACGACGAGGACATCTGGGACATCGCGGCCATCACCGCCTTCTTCGGCCTGAGCAACCGCCTGGCCAGCTTCAGCGGCATGCAGCCGAACCCGGAGTTCTTCCTGATGGGCCGGTTGCCGCGCGAAAAGAAGTAAGAAGCCGAAGCTGCGGGCGCGCTCAGGCCTTGCCGCGGCAGGAGGCCAGCGCGTCGAGCGCGGGCTTGTAGGTGGGCGTGGTCACGTCCATGAGGCCCAGCACCGTGTGATAGAGGTTGTCGTGCGTGAGCGGCGCGTCCAGGCCCGCCTCCATGCACGAACGCGAGAGCTTGCGGCGCTCGCTCATGCCGTCGCCGAACCACGTGACCATGGGCACGTGCTTTTGCGCATCGGGCGCGAAACTGTAGGGCACGCCGTGCAGGAACAGGCCGTACTCGCCCAGCGACTCGCCGTGGTCACTCATGTACAGCAGCGCCGTGTCGTACTGCTTCGATTGGGTCTGGAGCCAGTCGATGGTCTGGCCGAGGAAGTGGTCGGTCTGCGCAATCGAGTTGTCGTAGACGTTCATCAGCTCGGCATGCGCGCACTCGGCCAGCGCGTTGGTCTTGCACTCGGGCGTGAAGCGCTTCAGCTCGGGCGCCGAGCGCTTGTAGTAGGCCGGGCCGTGGCTGCCCATCTGGTGCATGACGAGCACGACGCCCTTGGCACGCCGCTCGGCGGGCAGCGCGGCGATGCGTTCATCGAGGCCCTTGAGCATCACGTTGTCGAGGCATTCCTCGCCGTCGCACAGGGCCTTCTTGGTGGCCGCGTCGAGCCCGTCGAAGGCCGAGGCGTTGGGGATGCGCGCGCACACGCCCTTGCAGCCGGCCTGGTTATCGAGCCAGAACACGGCCAGGCCCGAGGCCTGCAGCAAGTCCATGAGGTTCTCGTACTCGTCCTTGCGCGACTCGTAGCCGCTCTTGCCCAGGGGCGAGAACATGCAGGGCACCGAGGCCAGCGTGTTGGTGCCGCACGAGCGCACCTCGCGGTAGCTCAGCACATTGCGCTTGGCGAGCTCGGGCGTGGTGTCGCGGGCGTAGCCGTTCAGGCCGAAGTGGTCGGACCGCGCGGTCTCGCCCACCACCACGACGAACAGCGGCGGCCGCTTCTGCGCCGCATAGCTCGCGCCCAGCGCCGTGCCTGCAGTGATCGGGATCAGCTTGCTGCTGCGCTTGAACATCGGCTTGAGCACCACGGCGCCAGCCGAGTACAGGCTGGCGATCGGGTTCATCATGTAGCGCAGGTGCACGTTGTTGCGCATCAGCGGCGCGAGTTGCCGGTTCATGGCCACGGCCGTGACCACCGCCACGACGGCGGCCAGCACCAGCAGCAGCGCGTTGCGCCAGACGTGCGACAGCAGCCTCATCGGCACGATGCGCACGCGCCAGATCGCCCAGGCCGCGGGCAGCACGACCACGAGCACGTTGAAGGCCATGCGCCCGCTCAGCAGGTCGCGCGCTTCGTTGGGGTCGGTCTGGAACGCGTTGGCGATCATGCTCGGGTCCATCACCACGCGGTACTGGAGCATGTAATGCTGCGCCACCGCGGCGATCACGACCACGAGCAGCCACAACGGCTTCATCCAGCGCGACCAGGCCGTGAGCGACAGCATCGCGACGGTGCCGCAGAAGGTGAGCATGCCCAGCGCGGCGATGGTCGGCATGTAGGTGCTGGGCGCGCCGCCCAGGCGGGCCAGGTCGTTCAGCAGCGGCCAGTTGGCGGTGAGGCCGAGGTACAGGCTGAGCCAGACGATCACCTGCCGCGTCGAGCGGGGCTGCGAGATCCAGCGGTCGATGCGTTGCCAGAAAGTACCGGCGGCGCCCGCATCCGACAGCGGCGCGGGGCGGGATTCAGATCGGCTGGGAGCACGCGCCAGCAGCGCGGAGTCGAGACGCGAAACAGACATGCCGCCAATGTAGGCAGCGTGCCTGAAGAGAGCCTGAACAGTTCATTCAGAGCGCATTCAGGCTCGGCCGATGCGCGCGCGGCGCAGCAGACGCAGGCGTGGGCTGCGCGACACCGCACGGCCGGCGGGGCGGCTGATGCCGCGCTCCACCACGATCGAGACCAGCGCCGCCAGGATCGCGGCGGCCGTCACGTCGGTCGGGAAATGCAGGCCCAGGTACAGCCGGCTCCAGGCCACCACCACCGCCGCCACCAGGGCCAGTCGCATCGGCGTGCGCCACGGCAGGCACCACAGCGAGAAGGCGGCGGCAAACGTGCCGGCCGCATGCAGGCTGGGGAAGCCCGGGCGCGCACCCTGCGGCACCCACTGGATGCCCAGGCCGTAGAACGCGGGCCGCGGGAACGGCAGCACCGAGCGGAACACGTTCACCACCAGCCACACGACGAGCACGCTGACCAGTGCGGTGAAGAAGGCGTGGCGCCAGCGGCGATCGAAGGCCGCGGCGGCCGCGATGGACAGCGCCAGCAGGGTCGGCAGCACGTCGGACGCGAACATCGCGAAGCGCAGGCTCCACGCCGGCGCGGAGGCCGAGGCGTTGATCCAGCTGAACAGGGCGAAATCAAGGGCTTGCATGCAGGGGCGCGGTGCGCTCGATGGGAGGGGACGTGCGGCGGCGCGTCGCCACCAGCTCGATGAGGAAGCCGACCGTCCAGCAGACCCAGGCGGTCCACAGCGTGTGGCTCATGTAGTGCGCGCCGCGCATCTGCTGCGCCACGCCGAGCACGAAGCCGGCGACCAGCGCCACGCACAGCCACACGATGGCGCCACGCGGCGCCACATGCCGCAGCACGAAATACCCGCCGAGGTAGGCAAAGGCGGCCGAGGCATGGCCGGCCGGGAAACAGCCGCCCGGCCCGCCGTCGTCCTGGCCCCAGGCCCAATGCGACACATAGCGCGCCACGCCGCCGAACTCCTTCAGGTCCCAGGGGCAGCTGGTGTCGCTCAGGTGTTTGATCAGGCTCACGGCCAGCACCGAAGCCAGCACCGTCAGCGCCAGCTGCACGCGGGCGTCCATGCCCAGGCGCCGCAGCACGCCCACGGGCCAGCGGATGGCGGCGAACAGGCCGATCACCAGCAGCCAGCTGAGGTTTCTCGCGCCCTCGTGCATCACATGCACCAGGAAGGGGTTCTCGCGCCAGGGAAAGCCCATCGGCGTGCCGGCCAGGCGGGCCAGCGGCAGGTCGCCGCCAAGGGCGTCCCAGATCATCAGCAGGGCCAGGGCAAGCAAGGTCAGGGCTCCGAGACGGAGATGCGGGGTACGACGGGTCATGAAGAAAAACAGGCCTCGGAACAGACTGGCGCGAGCCTACGCACGCGGGATGAACCCAGTCTGAAGCGACCTGAACGATTCCTGACGCGATCGCCAGAGGGGCGGCGCTAGACTTCGAGTTTTTGTAAGGGCCACCGCGTGCGAATCTTGCTGGTCGAAGATGACAGTTCGTTGGCAGACGCGGTCTGCAGCTACCTCGTCGCCAAGGCGTTCGTCGTCGACGTGGCCCCCAGCCTGGCCGAGGCGCGCGGCGCCCTGCTCTCGGTGCAGTACGCAGCGGTGCTGCTCGACCTGCACCTGGGCGACGGCGACGGCCTCTCTTTGCTGCCGCAGGTGCGTGCGCTGCGCGAGCCGCCCATCGTCATCGTGCTCACGGCGCGCGACCAGGTCACCGACCGCATCCGCGGCCTCGATGCCGGCGCCGACGACTACCTCATCAAGCCCTACGACCCGGCCGAGCTGCTCGCGCGGCTGCGCGCCGTGGAACGCCGGCGCAGCGCCAACACCTCGCCGGTGCTGCAGCTGGGCACGCTGGAGATCGACCTGGCCCACGACCGCGTGCGCAAGGACGGCGTGCCCGTCGTGCTCACGCAGAAGGAATGGGCCCTGCTGCGCGTGATGGCCACGCGGCCCGAGCGCATCCACACGCGCGACAACCTGGCCGACGCGCTGTACGGCTTCGGCGACGAGGCCGACAGCAACACACTCGAGGTGTTCATCAGCCGGCTGCGGCGCAAGCTCGGGCGCAGCCACATCCAGACGCTGCGCGGGCTGGGCTACCGGCTGTCGTTCTCGGCGGACGACGAGGAATGACCAGCGCCCTGCTGCGCGACCGCCGCGATTCGCTGGCCGGGCGCCTCACGCGCACGCTGATCCTGTGGGTCGGCGGCGTGTGGCTGCTGTGCGTGCTCGCCGTGGTCTGGTACGTGGACCGCGAGATCAACCACAACTTCGACAACGAGCTGGTGGAGGTGTCGCACCGCATGTTCGACATGGCGGTGCAGGAGCTCGAGAAGCTGCGCCTGCGCCATGAAAGCGGCAAGCAGGACACGCCGCTGATCGCGCCCAAGCAGCTGTTCTCCGAAGACGCCGTGATGTACCAGGTGGTCGACGTGCACGAGCACGTGCTGCTGCGTTCGGCCGAAGCGCCCGACGACGCCTTCGACGTGCCGCTGGCCGCCGGCTTCGCCAACAACCAGACCTGGCGCATCTACACCGTGCGCCACCCGACGCTGGGCCTGTACTTCCAGGTGGCCGACCCGCTGGACGAACGCCGCCGCGCGCTGAACCGCACGCTGTTCGGGCTGATCATTCCGCTCGGCGCGGTGCTGCCGCTGCTGGCGCTGGTGCTGCGCCGCGTGGCGCGCACCGAGCTGCGCGTGCTGCAGCAGCTGGCCGGCGAGATCGAGAAGCGCAACGGCGCGGACCTGCGCCCGATCACCCTGCCCGGCCTGCCGCAGGAGCTGCGCGCAGTGGGCGACCATGTCAACCGGCTGCTGCAGCGGCTGTCGCAGTCGCTCGACGTGGAGCGCGCGTTGGCCGCCAATGCCGCGCACGAACTGCGCACGCCGCTGGCCGCCGCGCGCCTGCGGCTGCAGACCGCGCTCGACCACGACCTGAAGCGCACCGACGTCGAAGGCGCGCTGCAGGCGCTGCAGATGCTGAGCCACCGCGCCGAAAAGCTGCTGCAGCTGTCGCGCGCCGAATCGGGCGCCTCGCTCGCGCGGGCGCGGGTCGACCTGGTGCAACTGGCGGGCACAGTGGCACAGGAGTTCTGGCAAGACCCGCAGATCAACGAGCGCCTGAAGCTCAAGGTGCCCGACAGTGCGGCACCCGTGGCCTTCGGCGACGTCGATGCATTGGCGATCGCGCTGCGCAACCTGGTGGAGAACGCCCTGCGCTACAGCGGCGACGGCCGCGTGACGATCGAGGTGGCCGCGCCCTGCGTGCTGGTGGTACGCGATGCCGGCCCGGGTGTCAGCCCCGAACAGCTGCAGTCGCTGCACCAGCGCCATGTGCGCCACGGCTCGGACCGCGCCGGCTACGGCCTGGGCATGTCGATCGTGGGCACCATCGTCGAGAAGCACAACGCGACGCTGGAGCTGGCCTCGCCGCCGCCCGGCATGGCGCGCGGCTTCGAGGCGCGCATCGTGCTGCGGCTGGCCTGAACTTTTTTCGTCAGCGCGTCTTCAGTCGCTGACGATCTCGCGCAGCCAGTCGGGCAGCGCCAGCGCCTTCTGCTTCGGAAAGTCGACCCAGATGGTGGTGGCGCCGCCGGCCGCGCAGAGCACGTCGGGTGCGTCTTCGCGGACCATCGTGGCCCAGCTCTCGAAGGTGGTGCGCCCCGGGTCGCTCACGTACATCTGGATCCGCACGTTGCCCGGGTACTCGATCTGGCGGTAGAAGTTGCAGAAGGCGTTGACGATCACCATGCCCTCGCCGCCCGGCGTGGGCTCCACGCCGAGCGAGCGGATCCAGTCGATGCGCGCCGTCTCGAGGTAGCGGAAGTAGGTGCCGTTGTTCAGGTGGCCCATGGCGTCCATGTCGCCCCAGCGGATCGGGATCGACATCTCGTACACGAGCTTCTTCTTTTCGGGGATTTCGATTCTCATCGGTGGGCCTTGATGGATGCGAGGATGCCCAGGACGAACAGCGCCGCCGCCACCCATTCGGTGGCCTGTGGCCAGCGGCCGTCCCAGAGGAAGGAATAGAGCAAGGCGAACAGCGTCTCGCTCACGATGAGCTGGCCGCACAGGCTGGCCGAGAGGCGCTGGCTCGCGACGTTCCAGAGAATGGTCGCGAGCCACGACGAGCCGAAGCCGCTCGCCAGCGCGATCCAGATGAACAGCATGCCGTCGGGCTGCGACTGCAGCGTGGCGACATCGCTGCCCGCCACCGCCCACAGCAGCAAGGCCCCGAGGCCGGTGGCGATGCCCAGCCAGTTGGCCCAGTCGGCCGCATGCACCTCGCGGTGCCGTTGGAGCCAGGCGGCGTTGAGCAGGCCGTAGACCGTCCAGCTCACCATCGAACACAGCGCCAGCGCGATGCC
Source organism: Variovorax sp. FW305-3-2-15-B-LB1 (assembly GCF_058787635.1). NCBI lineage: Bacteria > Pseudomonadati > Pseudomonadota > Betaproteobacteria > Burkholderiales > Comamonadaceae > Variovorax > Variovorax sp. FW305-3-2-15-B-LB1. Next base: position 15,625 of record NZ_JBYSZY010000008.1, read on the forward strand.
CCAACCGAAGCGCGCGCCGCCTCCACCACCACCCGCGCCGTGCTGCGCCGACCACGCGCCCCAGATCATCAGCGCGATGCCCGCGCCCGTGAGCAGCAGGCCGGGCAGCAAGGCCCGCATGTGCAGGCCCGCGGGCCGGCCCAGCAACATCATCCAGACGGGAATGGTGCCGATGATGAGGCTGGGCACCTCGGTGCCCGCCGCCGCGATGCCGAAGGCCAGCAGCAGGTAGTAGCCGCTGAAGCCCAGCACGCTCAGGCCGAGCGCCGCCAGCGCCTGCCGGCCCGTGGGCCAGCGCACGGCCGCGGGCCGTGCGAACACCGCCAGCGCCGACACCGCGCCGAACACCGCGAAGCGCGCCGCCGTGATGTCGACCATGCCGAAGTGGCCGACCATGCGCGGCGCCACGAACACCAGGCCCCAGAGCGCGCCCGCGCCCAGGCCGGCGGCAATGCCGATCCAGGCCCGGGGGCTCAGAGGGCGAACCCGTCGTCGGCCGCGATGACAGCGCCGTTCACGAAATGGCTCTCGCCGCTGGCCAGCAGCACGATCAGGCCGTCGAGGTCTTCGGGCTTGCCCACGCGCTTGCGCGGCAGCATGCTGACCAGCTTGGCACCACCTTCTGTGCTCCAGTGCTCCTCGTTGAGCTCGGTCGTGATGTAGCCCGGGCACAGCGCGTTCACGTTGATGCCGAAGCGGCCCCATTCGAGCGCCATGGCCTTGGTCATCTGCACCACGGTGGCCTTGCTCATGCAGTAGGTGCCGATCTGCGGCATGACCTTCAGCGCCGCTGACGACGCGATGTTGATGATGCGTCCGCCGATGTAGGTGCCCGGCGCCTTGCCCTGGGCGCGCGCCAGCATGCGCTTGCCGACCTCCTGCGCGACGAAGAAGGAGCCCTTCACGTTGGTGTCGAAGATGTAGTCGTAGTCCTCGGGCGTGACGTCCTGCAGGCGCTGCGTCGCGCTCACGCCCGAGTTGTTGACCAGGATGTCGATGGGCCCCACCTCGGTCTCAGCGCGCGCGACGGCGGCCTTGATGCTGCCGATGTCGGTCACGTCGAGCTCGACCACGTGGGCGTCATGGCCCTCGCCTTCGATGCGCGCGCGCAGCTCCTTGAGCTTCTCGACGCGGCGGCTGGCCAGCACCACGGCGGCGCCGGCACGGGCCAGTGTCTTGGCAAACTGGGCGCCCAGTCCGCTGGAGGCGCCGGTGACGAAAGCCACGCGGCCGGAGAGATCGATGCTGTAAGCCATGAGCTGAATCCTGTGGAGTCGCGCAGGTGACGCAGGGTGCCTCGCCTGCGGGCGACAAGGCCACCGCCGGACGCCGCATAAAATGCCCGGCGAACCGGGACGCCCCCGCGCCTCTAAAAATCATTATCGACCCAACCCACATGACGCACGACGAAATCCTCGCCCAGTTCGGCCCTCGCGAAGCCATGGAATACGACGTGGTCGTGGTCGGCGGCGGCCCCGCCGGCCTCTCGACCGCGATCCGCCTCAAGCAGCTCGCCGCCCAGCAGGAGAAGGAAATCTCCGTCGTGGTGCTCGAGAAGGGTTCCGAGCCCGGCGCGCACATCCTGTCGGGGGCCATCATGGACCCGCGCGCGCTCAACGAATTGCTGCCCGACTGGGAGGAACTCGGCGCCCCGCTGAACCAGCCGGTGACCGACGACGCCATGGTGTTCCTGAGCGAAAAGTCGGGCCTGCGCACGCCCAACGCCTTCCTGCCGGCCTGCTTCCAGAACCACGGCAACTACATCATCAGCCTGGGCGCCTTCACCAAGTGGCTGGCGCAGCAGGCCGAGAACCTGGGCGTGGAAATCTTCCCCGGCTTCCCGGCCGCCGAAGTGCTCTACAACGAGAACGGCTCGGTGCGCGGCGTGGCCACCGGCAACATGGGCGTGGGCAAGGACGGCGAACCCACCGAGAACTTCCAGCTCGGCATGGAACTGCTGGGCAAGTACACGGTGTTCGCCGAAGGCGCGCGCGGCCACCTGGGCCGCCAGCTCATTGCCAAGTTCAAGCTCGACGAAGGCCGCGACCCGCAGACCTACGGCCTGGGCGTCAAGGAAGTCTGGGAAATCGATCCCAAGCGCCACCAGCCCGGCTTCGTGCTGCACACGGCCGGCTGGCCGATGGACAACAACACCTACGGCGGCGCGTTCCTCTATCACATGGAGGACAACAAGGTCACGATGGGCTTCATCACGGGCCTGGACTACAGCAACCCGTACCTGAGCCCGTTCGAGGAAATGCAGCGCTGGAAGCTGCACCCCAACATCCGCTGGTACCTCGAGGGCGACGAAGCCAAGGGCATCAAGCCCGCCAAGCGCATCGGCTACGGCGCGCGCGCCATCACGGCCGGCGGCCTGATGTCGCTGCCCAAGACGGTGTTCCCGGGCGGCGCGCTGGTCGGCTGCGAGGCCGGCTACCTGAACGTGAGCCGCATCAAGGGCAGCCACGCCGCCATCAAGACCGGCATGCTGTGCGCCGAGGCCGCGTTCGACGCGGTCATGGCCGGCCGCCAGCACGACGAACTCACGGCCTACCCGGCGGCGTTCGAGAAGAGCTGGCTCTACACCGAGCTGAACAAGGCGCGCAACTTCAAGGCCTGGTTCAAGAAGGGCCTGGGCATCGCGACGGTCATGAACGGCGTCGAGCAGTGGCTGCTCAAGGGCCACATCCCATGGACGCTGCGCCGCAACAAGCCCGACCACCAGTACCTGAAGCCGGCCGCCGAGTGCAAGCCCATCGTCTATCCGAAGCCGGACGGCAAGCTCACCTTCGACCGCCTCTCCAGCGTGTTCATCAGCAACACGAACCATGAAGAGCAGCAACCCGCCCACCTGACGCTGAAGGACGCGTCGGTGCCGGTCAACGTCAACCTCGCCAAGTTCGCCGGCCCCGAAAGCCGCTACTGCCCGGCCGGCGTGTACGAGTTCGTGCCCGACGAAGCCAGCGCCGGCAAGGAACGCCTGCAGATCAACGCGCAGAACTGCGTGCACTGCAAGACCTGCGACATCAAGGACCCGACGCAGAACATCGTCTGGGTCACGCCCGAAGGCGGCGGCGGCCCGAACTACGTGGGCATGTAAGCCCCGCAGCGTCGATGCATGAAAGCCCTCTTCGGAGGGCTTTTTTCATGGCGCTTCAGGCGAGGTACGCGGCGACCTCGTCGGGCGTGAGGAAGTGCACCAGCGACACCTGCGGGTGCTGCTCGGCGTGCAGCACGTGGGTGAACCCGTTCCAGCTGCGCCCGGGCTTGTCGTCCGTCTCCAGCGCGACGAGCACCAGCCGCCCCTGCCGTCGCGCGTTCTCGCGCAGCGTGCCTTCGCCCCAGGACCACGCCATGCGGTCCACCAGCTCGCCCTGGGCGAAGGCTGTCGCCTGCAACCAGAGGAAGGCGGCGGCATCGCTGTCCTCGTCGCGGCGTGTGCGCGGCGGCTGCCGGATGCCCAGCGTCTGGGCGTGCGTTTCCATCAGGTCCTGCAGCAGCGAGAAGGCGTGGAAGTTGTTGTTGATGCCCTGGACGCGAACGACCATGCCCGCGCGCGACGTCGGCAGCAGAACCACCAGCTCGTCCTCGTACGACAGCTGGGCCGCGGCGCGCAGGAAGTGCAAGGCCTCGAAGGGCAGCGAGTCGTTGGCGTACATCGCCTCGATGTGCGCGAGCAGGCCTGCGTCCGCCACCAGCGACTGGTGGTTGCGCACATCGCGCACCACCATGGTCATGAGCGGCAGCACCAGCAGGTCGACCGCGCGCTGCAGCGCATCGATCTCGAAACGCGCCTGCGGCGACAGTGCCGCGAGCGCCGCTTCGGCGGCCTGCCAAGCGGCGAGTTCTGCCTCGTCCTGTGGTTCCTCGTCCTCCTCGTCGGGTTCGTACGGCTGCGCCGCGCAGTAAGGAGCGAGCGACGCCAGCAGGCGCCCCGCCAGCTGGCGCACGGCATCGAACATGAGCTGCGGATCGGCGCCGTTCTCGACCAGCGCGCCGCAGAACACCGCCAGCAACGCGGCCCGGTGCGGATGCACGTCGCCGAGCTGCGCGACGGCGGCCCGCAGCACCTCGTCCTTCGCCGAGCCCTCCACCACCTCGAAGTAGAGCCCACGGACCTCCGGCCGCTTGAAGAAGGAAGCCTGGGTGTCGAGGTCGGCGTCCTGCAGCACAGGCAAACGCAGGGTGGCGAGGAGATCGGGGGGCAGCATGGGCATGCGCAAATTGTGCGATACCACCGACGCTATCCTCGCGACACAAGGACACAAGGAGACAGGACCCCATGCACATCGTCATCACCGGCGGCGCCGGCTTTCTCGGCGCGCGCCTGGCACGCACCCTCCTGGCCCTGGGCCAGCTCTCGCTCGCCGGCGCGCCCGCCCGCGACATCGCACGCATCACGCTGGTCGACCGCGCGCCGCCGCCGCCCGACCTCGCGGCCAACCCGCGCATCGCAGCCGCCACCGGCGACCTCAACGCCCAGCTGGCCGACGACGGCGCCACCTTCTGGCGCGAGGCCGACGCGGTGTTCCACCTCGCAGCGGCCGTCAGCGGCGAATGCGAAGCCGACTTCGACCTGGGCATGCGCAGCAACTTCGCCGCCACGCACGGCCTGCTCGAGAAGCTGCGCGCGCTCGGCACGCGCCCGGTGCTGGTGTTCTCCAGCTCGCTCGCCGTGTTCGGCGATTCGCCCGAACAGCCGCTGCCCGCGCTCATCGACGACCACACGCTGCCCACGCCGCAGACCAGCTACGGCATCCAGAAATTCATCGGCGAGCAGCTGGTAGCCGACTACACGCGCAAGGGCTTCGTGCAGGGGCGCAGCGTGCGCCTCATGACGGTGAGCGTGCGCCCCGGCCTGCCCAACGGCGCGGCCTCGGGCTTCTTCAGCGGCATGATCCGCGAGCCGCTCGCCGGCCTGCGCGCGGCCTGCCCGGTGCCCGACGAGACGCCCGTGGCCATCGCCTCGCCGGCTCGGACCATCGAAGGCATCGTGCGCGCCGCCGAAGCCAGCGACGCCGACTGGGGCCCGCGCACCGCGCTCAACCTGCCCTCGCTGGCCACCACCGTGGGCGAAATGGCCGCCGCGCTCGAACGCGTGGCCGGCCGCGCCGCCACCGACCTGCTCGACCGCACACCCGACGCCGCCATCCGCCGCATCGTGAAAACCTGGCCCGGGCGCTTCGACACGCCGCGCGCCAGGGCCCTCGGGCTCACGGCCGACGAGAGCTTCGACGCGGTGATCCGCGCCTACGTCCGTGAAAGTCCCGACGCGGTCAAACTGGTTATTGGTGCATAGTCATTTCCTGACCTGCGCCTGACGCGCTTTCGACCCCCAAACTCCCCGGAGACACCATGAAATTCGGCCACATCGCCGCCGCCTGCCTTTCGCTCGCCCTGGGCACCGCCGCCTTCGCGCAGCAACCCACCGTTCTCAAGATCGGCTATGCGACGTCCAAGGAATCGCATTACGGCGTGGGCTCCACCGTGTTCTGCGAAGAGGTCGAAAAGAACACCCAGAACCGCTTCAAGTGCCAGCACTTCGCCAACTCGGCGCTGGGCGGCGAACGCGAGCAGATCGAAGCGATCCAGCTCGGCACGCAAGACCTGCTGAACACCTCGACCGGCCCCGTGGGCAACTTCGTGCCCGAGGTCAAGATCGTCGACATCCCCTTCCTGTTCCGCGACTACGACCACGCCCGCAAGGTCATGGACGGCCCCATCGGCCAGGACATCCTGACCAAGTTCCCGAGCAAAGGCATCATCGCGCTGGCCTGGACGGAAAACGGCTTTCGCCACATGACGAACAGCAAGCGCGACATCGTCAAGCCCACCGACGCGGCCGGCCTGAAGATGCGCACCATGGAAAACAAGGTGCACATGGACGGCTACCGCACCTTCGGCATCCTGCCCACGCCGATGGCCTTCCCCGAACTCTTCGGCGCGCTGCAGCAAGGCACGGTCGACGGCCAGGAAAACCCGATTCCGGTGATCCTGTCCTCGAAGTTCTCGCAGGTGCAAAAGCACCTGTCGCTCACGGGCCACGTCTACTCGCCGGCGCTGCTGCTGCTGTCGCCCAAGGTGTGGAACAAGCTCTCGGACGCCGACAAGAAGGTGTTCACCGAAGCGGCGAAGAAGGCCTCGATCGCACAGCGCAAGAAGGTCAACGACGACGAGAACAACGGCATCGCCCAGCTTGAGAAAGACGGCATGAAGGTCACGCGCACCGTCGACGGCGCGGCCTTCCGCGAAGCCCTGAAGCCGGCCTACGTGGGCTACGCCAAGGAATTCGGCGCCGACAACATCAAGAAGATCACGGACGTCAAGTAAGACCGCTCCGCCCCGACCGCGCCCGGCCCGCCTCAGTGTGCCGGGCGCTTCGCATTTCCGACACCACAGAGAACCACAACGTGCAAGCCTTCGAGCGCTACTTTCTCGCCGCCAACCGGTGGGCGCTGATCCTCCTGCTGGCGGCCATGTCCGTCATCATCTTCACCAACGTCGTGCTGCGCTACACCACGAACCAGTCGATCGAGTGGGCCGAAGAGGTGTCGCGCCACATGATGATCTGGCTCACCTTCCTGGGCGCCGGACCGGTGCTGCGCTACGGCGGCCACATCGCCGTCGAGAACCTGCAGGACGCCCTGCCCCGGCCGGCGGCCGTGGCGGTGCGCATCGTGGTGGCCGGGCTGCTGTTCGCCTTCTTCGGCTTCATGGTCTGGTACGGCTGGCTCTACATGGAACGCACGATGTTCCAGCTCACCGCCGTGACGCAAATTCCGTTCGCCTACATCTACAGCGCGATGCTGATCGGCGGCGTGCTGCTGATCGTGCACTGGCTGCTGGTGGTGCGCGGCTACGTGCTGAACCGCGAGTTCGCGTCGGACGCGCATTTCGACGCCAACGCGTCGGCCTCGCTGTAAGGAGAAGACCATGGATGCCAGCATTGTCCTGATCGTCTCCGCCTGCGTGTTCCTGGCCATCGGCGTGCCCGTGGCCTTCGCGCTCGGCCTGGCCACGGCCGCCACCCTGATCCTCGCGGAAAGCTACCCGCTGATGGTGCTGCTGAAGGAAACCTTCACCGGCATCGACAGCTTTCCGCTGATGGCCGTGCCCTTCTTCATCCTGGCCGCCGAGCTCATGAGCGGCGGCTCGCTCACCGAGGTGCTGCTGCGCTTCGCGGGCCAGTTCGTCGGCCACCGCCGCGGCGGGCTGGGCTACACCAACGTGGTGTCGCTGACCTTCTTCTCGGGCATCTCGGGCTCGGCGCTGGCCGACGCGGCCGGCCCCGGCTCGATGCTCATCAAGATGATGGACAAGGCCGGCTACGACCGCTCGTACGCGGCGGCGCTGACGGCCTCCACGGCCATCGTGGGGCCGATCATTCCGCCTTCGATCATCATGATCATCTACGCGCTGCAGGACGAAACGGTGTCGGTCGGCCAGCTGTTCGTGGCCGGCATCGTGCCGGGCATCCTGATCGCGGTGGCGATGTGCGTGGTGAACTTCTACGTCTCGAAGAAACGCAACTACAAGGGCGACGGCCAGACGCCGCCGCTGCGCGAGATTCTCATCACGACCTGGAAGGCGATTCCCGCCATCCTGCTGCCGGTGGTGATCCTGGGCGGCATGCGCGCCGGCTGGTTCACGCCCACCGAAGCGTCGGTGGTGGCGGTGTTCTACGCGCTGGTGTGCGGCAAGTTCATCTACCGCACGCTCGAGTGGAAGATGCTGCCCGACATCCTGTCGCGCTCGGCCCTGCTGTCGGCGTCGGTGCTGATCATCATCGGGCTGTCGGCCTCGTTCGCGTGGGTGCTGACCATCGAGGGCATTCCGCAGCAGATGGCCGAATGGCTCATCAGCATGAACCTCTCGCCGTGGATGTTCCTGATCATCGTCAACGTGTTCCTGCTCTTGTTCGGCATCTTCATCGAGCCACTGCCGGGCGTGATGGTGCTGGCGCCGATCCTGGCGCCGGTGGCGATCAAGCTGGGCGTCGACCCGGTGCACTTCGCGATGATCGTGATCTTCAACCTCACGCTGGGCATGATCACGCCGCCGGTGGGCGGGCTGCTGTTCGTGACCTGCAACGTGTCGAAGGTGCCGATGTCGGCGCTGGTGAAGGAACTGGTGCCCTTCCTGTGGGCGCACGGCGCGGTGCTGATGCTGCTGACCTTCGTGCCGATGCTGAGCACCTGGCTGCCGCGCGCGCTCGGGTTCAAGTAGCGGCGCAGGCCGCTCCCGCCCCCGCCTTCACCCGCCTCAGGCCGGCGGGTGCAGGTACTGGCTCGGCGGCACGCCGAGCGTGCGGCGGAACATCGCGGTGAAGGCGCTCGGGCTCTCGTAGCCGTGCGCCAGCGCCACCTCCAGGATCGACGCGCCCGCGGCCAGCCGCGGCAGGCTCAGCAGCAGCCGCGCCTGGCGGCACCACGCGCCGAAGGTCATGCCGGTCTCGCGTTCGAACAGCCGGGCCAGCGTGCGCGCGTTCATGTGCAGCCGCGCGGCCCAGCCGTCGAGCGTGGCGGGCTGCGCGGGGTCGCGGATGAACGCCTCGCACAGCGCGGCCAGGCGTGCGTGGCGCGGCATCGGCACATGCAGCGACAACGCGGGCGCGGCCTCGATCTCGTCGAGGATCAGCTCCATCACGCGCTCGTCGCGCCCGCCCGGCGGGTAGTCCAGCGGCAGCGACACGGCCGCCACGATCAGCTCGCGCAACAGCGCCCCCACGTGGATCACGCGGCACTCGGCCCCCAGGTCGGCGCGCGTGCCGGGCTCGACGAAGACGGTGCGCATCTTCACCTCGCCCGCCATGCGTATCTGGTGCGTCATGCCCGGCGGCACCCAGACGCCGCGCCCCGGCGGCACCACCCAGCTGCCGGCCGCCGCGCCGACCATCATCACGCCCGAGATCGCGTGGATGAGCTGCCCGCGCCGGTGCACATGCGGCGGAATGAAGGCGTCGCCCGCCGGATCGGTGGCCAGCACGGCCACGGCGCGCGGGGTCGACTCGCCCTCGTCGGGGCGCAGATTCAGTTTGTCCATTTCGCGATGATGTTTGCACATTCGTAGCGAGAACATCTTCCCATGGCTTCCTACGATGGCTTTTCTCCCTCTTTTTCTCCAACCGGACATCCAGGAAAGAAGCCATCGCATGAACACGCGCCGACTCGGGCTGCTCACCGGCACCCATGCCGTCAACGACCTCTACCAGGGCCTCGTGCCCGCGCTGCTGCCCTTCATGGTGCTGGAGCGCGGCTACAGCTACACGGCCGTGAGCGGCCTGATGCTGGCGGCCACCGGGCTGTCGAGCGTGGTGCAGCCGCTGTTCGGCCTGTACGCCGACCGCCACCCGCGCGCCTGGCTGGTGCCCGTGGGCTTCCTGGTGGCGGCGCTGGGCGTGGTGCTGGCGGGCCTGAGCCAGAGCTACCTGCTCACCTGGATCGCGGTCGCGCTGTGCGGGCTGGGCATCGCGGCCTACCACCCGCCCGCCACCGTGGCCGCGCGCGCGGCCGGCGGCGCCTCGCAGAAGGCGATGAGCGTGTTCTCGGTGGGCGGCACCATCGGCGCCTCGTTCGCGCCCGTGCTGGCGGCCACGGTGGTCGGCGGCGGCAGCCTGTCGCGCAGCTACCTGCTGGGCATTCCTGCGGTGGCGATGGGCGTGGTGTGGGTCGCAGCGAACGCGCGGCGCAGCGCCGTCGCCAACAACGCGGCAGCCGCAGCGGCGCGCGCCGCGCAGGCCCGCGCCCAGGTGCTGAAGCCGCACAACGACTGGCGCGCCTTCAGCCTGCTGGTGGCGACCATCGTGGGCTGGTCGATCCCGTACGTCACGGTGCTGTCGATGCTTTCGCTGCGCATCACGCGCGACCTGCACGGCAGCACCTTCCAGGGCGCCGCGGCGCTCACCGCCTTCACCGCCGCAGGGGCCGTGGGCACGCTGGCCGGCGGCTGGCTCGGCGACCGCATCGGGCGCATGGGCACGATCCGCTGCGGCTACCTGCTCGCGCTGCCGGCCATGGCGGGCCTCGTGCTCGCCTCCACGCCCGCCGCGGCGCTGGCCTGCACCGCATGGCTCGGCATGAGCATGTTCCTGCCCTTCGCCGCGCAGGTGACGCTCGCGCAGGACTACCTGCCGCGCAACCCGGCCACCGCCAGCGGCATCACGCTCGGCCTCGCGCTCTCGGTCGGCGGGCTGGTGTCGCCGTTGTTCGGCCTGCTGTCGGATGCACGCGGGCTCGGCGTGACGCTCACGGTGGTGCTGTGCGTGCTGTGCGTGGCGACCGTGCTGGCCTTGCGGCTGCGCAATCGCACGGTGCAGGTGATGGCGGGCGAGGCTGCGGCGGCCTGAGCCCACCCCCGCGCCCACCGTGCACAGGGCACTGGGTGCTTCCCGCAGCGAAATCAAGGAGGAGCCGAAGGCGGGGGACATTCGCGGAGGGAAGTACCCGGTGTCCTGTGCACACGCCCTGATCCACGAACCACCGAAATCCGTGGGCGATTCCACGCCGCACGCCTGCTCTTTCACTGCCAGAATCGACGCAAGCTTCGACGTCGAGCCTGACAGACAAGAAGAAGGAAAGAGAAGGACGCCATGCACCGAATCGTCGCCCAGGGCAGCAGCCTTGTCGCTGCCGGCTTGCTGGCCACCGCCGGTATCGCGGCCACGCCGGCCACCGCACCCGTTGCGCCCGTTGCAGCCGTTGCACCAGCAGCCGCCCCCGCCAACCCCACCAATCCCGTCACCCACCTCGCCGAAGTGGAAAGCGCCGTGCGCACCTGGGCCGCCGCCTGGTCCGCGCGCGACGTGGAGCGCTACCTCGCGGCCTACGCGGCCGACTTCACCCCCGCGCGCGGCCAGACCCGCGAGCGCTGGGAGGCCGACAGGCGCGCCCGCATCACGGGCAAGTCGCGCATCAGCGTGGGCATCGAGGGGCTGGTGATCAGCGTCCAGGGCACGTCGGCCAGCGCGCAGTTCCGGCAGGTCTACAGCGCCGACGCGCTCACCGAGACCGACCGCAAGACGCTCGAGCTGCAGCGCGTGGGCCCGCGCTGGCTGATCCGCAAGGAGAGCGCGGGCAACTGACGCGCCCCCCTTGTCCCTGTAAGGCAAATGGTTCACGAAGATGTCACCACTTGCAACGATGCTGCAGCCTTCGACCTCCGAAAGCTGTGGCCTCCATGTTCCCCACCAAGACCGAGAAGGCACGCGACGAACTCCAGGCCGGGCAGCGCACGCTCAGCCAGCGTGAGCGCGCCCTGCTGCTCATGGCCGACGGCCGGCGCTCGCTGACCGACTTCAGCCCGCTGTTCCCCAGCCGCGTCGAGGCCGAGCAGGCGATCCAGGGGCTGATGCAGCGCGGCTACCTGCAGGTCGCGCGACCGGTCGCGCCGCCTCCTGCACCGGCCCCCACGCCCGTCCCCGCCGCCGAGCCGATCCAGGTCGCCACCTCGGCCGACAGCTTCGACGGAAAGCGCTCGCTGGCCACCACGCGCATGTTCCTGTTCGACATCTGCGAGCGCATGTTCGTGCGCCGCGACCCGCGCTTCGCCAACCAGATGCGCGACGCCCTGCGCGAGGCCCGCGACCGCGAGGCCATGCTGACCATCGCCGCGCTGATGCTCTCCGAGATCGAGAAGGCCGCCGGCCCCGAGCGCGCCGACTCGCTGCGCGAGCGCATCGACAAGCTGCTGCCGCCGGCAGAAACCGTGCACTGAGCCGCCAGCCCCGGCCCCGCGATCCACTACACTCGCCGGGTCAGGAGAGAGCCCCGCGCGACGGGGCCGCCGAAGGCGCAGGGGTTCCCCGAACGCTCAGGCAAAAGGACTGACAAGACGCCGGCAACCACCGGCGTTTCCTTGCTGGAGAGAGGCCGTGGCATTGCACACGGCCCACCGAAGGAGCAAACCCCGATCGTGGGGCGAATCTCTCAGGTAAAGCGGACAGCAGGGGTGGCCCGTGGCGTTGCAGCCATGGATTTCGACTGCCCCTTTGGAGTGCCCCGTGGCCGCTTCCTCCGCTTCCGACGCCCAACTTCTCAAGACCCCGCTGTACGACCTCCACGTGGAGCTCGGCGCCCGCATGGTGCCTTTCGCCGGCTATTCCATGCCCGTGCAGTACCCCGCCGGCCTCATGGCCGAGCACAAGCACACGCGCGATGCGGCCGGCCTGTTCGACATCTCGCACATGGGCCAGCTGCGCCTGGTCGGCCCCGATGCCGCCGCCGCCTTCGAAACCCTGATGCCCGTCGACGTGGTCGATCTGCCCGCCGGCAAGCAGCGCTACGGCCTGCTGCTGAACGACGAGGGCGGCATCCTCGACGACCTGATGTTCTTCAACGAAGGCAATGGCTCGCTCTTCGTGATCGTGAACGGCGCCTGCAAGGTGGCCGACATCGCCCACATCCAGGCCAGGATCGGCGCGCGCTGCCAGGTGCAGCCCCTGCCCGACCACGCGCTGCTGGCACTGCAAGGCCCGCAGGCCGCGGCCACGCTGGCGCGCCTGTCGCCCGGCATCGAGCGCTTCGTGTTCATGACCGGCGGCGCGGTACAGATCGGCGGCATCGCCGCCTTCGTCACCCGCAGCGGCTACACCGGCGAAGACGGCTTCGAGATCTCGGTGGCCGCAAAAGACGCCGACGCCCTCGCCCGCCTGCTGCTGGCGCAGCCCGAAGTGAAGCCCGTCGGCCTGGGCGCGCGCAACTCGCTGCGGCTCGAAGCCGGCCTGTGCCTGTACGGCAACGACATCGACACCACCACCACCCCGGTCGAAGCCTCGCTCAACTGGGCGATCCAGAAGGTGCGTCGCACCGGCGGTGCGCGCGAAGGTGGCTTCCCGGGCGCGGCAAAGGTGCTGGCCCAGCTGACCGCCGTCGCCTCGGGCGCGGCCGGGCACACCGACCACAAGACGCTCACGCGCAAGCGCGTCGGCCTCGTGGCGCTCGAACGCATTCCGGTGCGCGACGGCACGCTGCTGCAGTCGCTCGAAGGCCACGACATCGGCGCCGTCACCAGCGGCCTGCTCGGCCCCACGGCCGACCGCTGCGTGGCCATGGGCTACGTAGCCGCCGCCTTCGCCGAGCCCGGCACGCGCGTGCAGGCCATCGTGCGCGGCAAGCCGGTGCCGATGGAGGTGTCAACGATGCCTTTCGTGCCGACGCGCTACTACCGCGGCTGACCGACACTGAACCCCGCAGACCCGGCTAGGCTCTGCATCCCGATTCCATTTTTTCCACGAGGAGTTTTTTCATGAGCATCAAATACACCAAGGACCACGAATGGGTGGCGGCCGAAGGCGGCGCCGCCACCGTCGGCATCACCGTGCATGCGCAGGACGCGCTGGGCGACGTGGTGTTCGTCGACCTGCCTGAAGTGGGCAAGACCTTCGCGCAGGGCGAGGTCGCCGGTGTGGTCGAGTCGGTGAAGGCCGCCGCCGATGTGTTCATGCCCGTGTCGGGCGAGATCACCGAAGTCAACGAAGCGCTGCGCGCCGACCCGTCGCTGGCCAACAGCGACCCGCTGGCCGCCGGCTGGTTCTTCAAGGTCAAGCTGAGCGAGCCCGCGCAGCTCGACGCCCTGCTCGACGCCGCCAGCTACGACAAGTTCGCCGCCGAATCCTGATCCGCTGAACAGCAGCTTCCTCGCACCTTCGTTCCTTCTCCCCGAGCCTTCACCGCCATGCCGATTCCCGCCCTTCCCTCTTTGCAAGAACTAGAGAACGCCGAAGAATTCCTCGCCCGCCACATCGGCATCGATGCGGCGGACGAGGCGCGCATGCTGCCGGTGATCGGCTCCGAAACGCGCGCGGAACTCATCGACGGCATCGTGCCGGCGGCCATCCGACGCGCCCGGCCGATGCGCCTGCCCGCGCCTGTCACCGAGGCCGACGCGCTGGCCGAGCTGAAGACGCTGGCGTCGAAGAACAAGGTGTTCAGGAGCTTCATCGGCCAGGGCTACTACGGCACGCACACGCCGGGCGTGATCCTGCGCAACATCCTGGAGAACCCCGCCTGGTACACCGCCTACACGCCCTACCAGGCCGAGATCTCGCAGGGCCGGATGGAAGCCCTGCTCAACTTCCAGACGATGGTGTGCGACCTCACGGGCATGGCCATCGCCAACGCCTCGATGCTCGACGAGGCCACGGCCGCCGCCGAGGCCATGACGCTCGCCAAGCGCAGCGTGAAGAGCAAGAGCAACGTGTTCCTCGTGTCGGGCGACTGCCACCCGCAGACCATCGAGGTCATCAAGACCCGCGCCGCGCCGCTGGGCATCGAAGTCAAGGTGAGCACGGTGTCGGAAACGCTGCCGCACCTGATGGTGAGCGGCGAGTTCTTCGGCGTGCTCGCGCAGTACCCGGCCACCACCGGCCACGTGCACGACCTGCGCCCGCTCGCCGGCCACGCGCACCAGTGCGACGCCGCCTTCATCGTCGCGGCCGACCTGCTGGCGCTGACGCTGCTGGTCGCTCCCGGCGAGTTCGATGCCGACATCGTCTGCGGCACCACGCAGCGCTTCGGCATGCCGCTGTGCAACGGCGGCCCGCACGCCGCCTACCTGGCCTGCCGCGATTCGTTCAAGCGCTCGCTGCCCGGCCGCCTCGTCGGCGTGAGCGTCGACACACATGGCCAGCCGGCCTACCGCCTCGCGCTGCAGACGCGCGAACAGCACATCCGCCGCGAGAAGGCCACCTCGAACATCTGCACCGCGCAGGTGCTGCCGGCCGTGGTCGCCAGCATGTACGCCGTGTACCACGGCCCCGACGGCCTCACGCGCATCGCACAGCGCGTGGCCGTGCTCACCGCCATCCTCGCCAAGGGCCTGTCGCAGATGGGCCGCGAGCCGGTGAACACCACCGCCTTCGATTCGCTCACGATCCGCACCGGCGACGACACGGCCGCGATCATCGAGCGCGCGCAAGCCGGCGGCGTCAACCTGCGCCAGCGCCTGCAGCAGCACCTGGGCATCTCACTGGACGAGACCACCACGCGCGCCGACATCGAAACCCTGTGGGCCCTGTTCGTGCCCGCCGGCACCGCGATGCCGCGCTTCGACGAGCTGGCCGCCAACACCACGCCGCTGATTCCCGAGGACCTGCGCCGCACCAGCGCCTTCCTCACGCACCCGGTGTTCAACACCCACAAGAGCGAAACGGCGATGCTGCGCTACATCCGCAGCCTGTCGGACAAGGACCTCGCGCTCGACCGCAGCATGATCCCGCTGGGCAGCTGCACCATGAAGCTCAACGCGACCAGCGAGATGATCCCCATCACCTGGCCCGAGTTCGCCAACATCCACCCCTTCGCGCCCGCCGACCAGCTGCAGGGCTACGCCCAGCTCGACGCGCAGCTGCGCGCCTGGCTGTGCGAAGCGACCGGCTACGCGGGCATCAGCCTGCAGCCCAACGCGGGTTCTCAGGGCGAGTACGCGGGCCTGCTGGCCATCAAGTCCTTCCATGAAGCCAAGGGCCAGGGCCACCGCAACATCTGCCTGATTCCCTCGTCGGCGCACGGCACCAACCCGGCCAGCGCCCAGATGGTGGGCCTGCAGGTGGTGGTGACGGCCTGCGACGCACAGGGCAACGTCGACATGGACGACCTCAAGCGCGCCTGCGAAAAGCACAGCGCCCACCTGGCCGCCGTGATGATCACCTACCCCAGCACGCACGGTGTGTTCGAGACCCGCGTGAAGGAACTGTGCGAACTCGTGCATGAACATGGCGGCCGCGTGTACGTCGACGGCGCCAACATGAACGCGCTGGTCGGCGTGGCCGCGCCGGGCGAGTTCGGCGGCGACGTGAGCCACCTGAACCTGCACAAGACCTTCTGCATTCCGCACGGCGGCGGCGGCCCGGGCGTCGGCCCGGTCTGCGTGGTCGAAGACCTCGTGCCCTACCTGCCGGGCCATGCCACGGCCGGCGTGCCCTCGAACGGCGTGGGCGCCGTGTCGGCCGCGCCGCTGGGCAATGCGGCCGTGCTGCCGATCAGCTGGATGTACTGCCGCATGATGGGCGCCAAGGGCCTGCAGGCCGCGACCGAAACGGCCATCCTGAGCGCCAACTACATCAGCGCCCGCCTGAAGGACCACTACCCCACGCTGTACGCGAGCCCCAACGGCCACGTCGCGCACGAGTGCATCCTGGACCTGCGCCCGCTCAAGGACACCAGCGGCGTCACCGCCGAAGACGTGGCCAAGCGCCTCATCGACTACGGCTTCCACGCGCCCACGCTGAGCTTCCCCGTGCCCGGCACGCTGATGGTGGAGCCCACCGAAAGCGAACCGCTGGCCGAGCTCGACCGCTTCGTCGACGCGATGATCGCCATCCGCGGCGAGATCCGCCGCGTGGAAGAAGGCGTCTGGTCGAAGGACGACAACCCGCTCAAGCATGCGCCGCACACCGCCGCCAGCCTGCTCGGCACGGAGTGGAGCCACCCGTACTCGCGCGAACTCGGCGCGTTCCCGCTGGCCGAACTCAAGCAGACCAAGTACTGGCCGCCGATCGGGCGCGTCGACAACGTCTACGGCGACCGCAACCTGTTCTGCAGCTGCGTGCCGGTGGGCGAGTACCAGGAAACCGAAGAGGCCTGACGAAGGCGCGGCGGCGCAGGCCGCCCACCGTTCAGCCTTCGCGGCGGTACATCGCCCACTTCACGGTGAGCAGGTCCGCGGCGATCTTCGCGGCGTTCACGCCCGCGTAGGTTTCGGACGGATCGAAGGCGAAGGCCGCCTGGTAGCGCTTGATGTGCGCGTAGTCCCGATCGAAGGTCATCGGGCCCATGAGTTCGGTCGGGTCGGTGCCGGCGGGAAGCGCCAGGAATTTCCCGGGGTCGGTGGTGCTCTGGTAAAGATCGACGCTCATCAGGTTCATGGCTTGCCCTCGAAGTCGTAGGCGCAAATCATCTCGACCCTTCGCGCCGCATGCAATCGGCCCGCGCCTACAGGGCGTGCAGGCGGGGCGCTGTCAGTGCATCGCGCCTCAGGGCTGCTTCTTCTTCGCGATCTCGCCGGTGGCGATCTGCGCGCGCAGCCCGCGCAGGCTGGCCTTCATCTTGCGCTCGTTCTCGGGCCCCATGCGCACCAGGATCTTCTGGCCGGCCGAGAGCGATTCGAGCTTCGGGTCGGCGTATTCGTAGCGCACCCACGGCCGCTGCGAGGGAATGTCGCCCTTCACCTCGACCAGCTTCACCTGCACGGGCCCCGTGGGCTCGGGCGCCTGCAGCAGGTGGTCGATCACGGCGATGAAGCGGTCGTTGAAGTAGCGCCCCGGATAGCCCAGCTCTTCGTACGCCTGCTGGAACAGCGGGTACAGCCGCGCATACACCGCCGCCGCCTTGGCCGGATCGACAGCCCCGGCCAGCATCACGATGCCGTTGTAGCGCGCGGCGTTGTTCGCCGCGATGGTCTGCACGCCGCCCTGCTGTGGCCCCTCGGTGATGAAGCGCTGCGGCGCGGGCTGCACCGGCCACTTGCTGGCGGGCGCCTGCTCGCGCGGCAGGTTGTCGACCGTGGCCACGAAGCGCCGCACGACGCCGTCGGACTGCAGGTAGGCCGCCACGGCCTTGCCGCCCAGCAGCTCGGTGAGCGCCTTCATCACGCGCGCATCGGAACTGGCCAGCGCGGGCAGCGCGGCATCGGGCGGGGCCAGCGCCTCGACCGGGTTCTGCGGGCCCTTCGGCTCTTCAACCTTGGGCGGCTCAGGGGGCGCGTCGTTCGGGGCGACGGCCACGGGCGCGGTCGGCAGCGGCGCCAGTTGCTGCTGCTGGTACCAGCGCCAGCCGAAATAAGCCGCCACCAGCACGACCAGCGCAAGGCCGACGATGGTGCCCATCGGCGCTTCCTTGCGGGGTCGGAATTCAGGGGTGTCGCGGGGGGAGTCGGCGTCGGACATGGGCGGTTTCCTTTTGCGGGATGGCAGTGGGGAGACGAAAGGCAATGGTGCACCAGGATGGCCTGCACGACCCGCACGATCGCCACGTTCTCGTAACCCCCTGTGACGCCCCACCCGCGCCGAAGTTCAGTCGCTCACGCTGTCACTCGCCGCCGATGCGCACCACGTGCGCCTCGCGCGGATCGACACGGCCCGCGTGCAGGTCGGCGATCACGGCCTGCGCATGCGCGAAGCCACTGCCTTGCGCGAGCGTCATCCAGCGGTTGCCCGGGCGGCTCAGCTCGGCGATGAAGCGGCCCTGCGCGTCGTTGAAGCGGCGATTGACCTCCTGCGGGCCCCAGTCGGCATTGCGCTTGCGGATCTGCACGGGCGCGAAGTAGAGCTTCGGCGTGGGGCCGGGCAGCGCACTGGTGTCGCCGAGGAATTCAGTCTTCTGCGCCGAGCCCGCATAGCAGTCGTACACCAGCGATTCGCCGAAGTGGTGGTGCACGGTGGCGCGCAGGTCGTCGTGGCCCGCGAAGTCGACGTACAGCGTGGGCACGTCGGCCGCGAGCGTGGCGATCTCGCCGTAGGCCACCGTGCGGTCGTAGCAGCCCAGCGCCTCGACGAAGGCGCGGTTGCCTTCCGACGTGGCCGCGATCAGCTGCAGGCCCTCGCGGCGGCCGAGGCAGAAGGCCGTGCCGAACGCGGTCTTGCTCGATGCGCTCGACACCACCACCTGCGTCGCACCGAAGAAGCCGTTGTCTTCGAGAAAGTCGGCCAGCATGAACGAGGTGATGAACAGCGGGCGCACCAGCATCTGGTAGTCCTCCAGCGCGGCGACGTAGCCCGCGTCGTGGCTGCAGCGCATGTACTGGTTGTAGGCCGACACCAGCTCGCTGCGGTGTGGCGCGCCGTCGTAGAAGCCGCGCGGCGTCACGCGCACCGGCTGCATGCGCAGGTGGCTCGCAATGGGAAAGTAGCCGTAGAAGCGCTCGCCCACGGCCACGCCTTCGACATTCGATGCCACCACGTCGGCAAAGCCCCAGGCCGGCATGTGGCCCCAGTCGGCATCGCCGGTGGGGAAGAACTGCCAGTACTTCATCACGGCATCGCCGAAGGCCGCGTAGGTGATGTTGTTGGTGGTGAGCGAGAAGCGCTCGATCTGCATCAGCACCTCGCCCGGCTGCAGAGTGCCGGCGTCTTCCGAAGTGACGATGCGGGTGGTTCCGAGTGCGTTCTTGCGCGTTTCGAGGCGGGTTAAAGTGAATGCGTTGTTCATTCGCAAACTGTAGGACGGCCCGCTTCGCCGCGGGTTCGGAAACCTGGTCCATGCCCGCCGCACCCCGCTCCAAGCCCC
Organism: Variovorax sp. FW305-3-2-15-B-LB1; assembly: GCF_058787635.1. NCBI lineage: Bacteria > Pseudomonadati > Pseudomonadota > Betaproteobacteria > Burkholderiales > Comamonadaceae > Variovorax > Variovorax sp. FW305-3-2-15-B-LB1. The sequence continues at coordinate 34,845 of NZ_JBYSZY010000008.1, forward strand.
TGAAACGCCCCACCCAGGCGCGCGGCAAGTTCACCGTGCAGGCCATCTACGACGCCTTTGTTCGGATTTGGCGCGCGCAGGGCTGGGAGGGCGTGACCACGCGCGCCGTGGCGCTCGAAACCGGCATCGCCGTCGGCACCTTCTACGACTACTTTCCCGACAAGGAAGCCCTGCTCTCGGGCTATGTGCGCCACTGCGTCGAGGCGCTGCTCACGCGGCTCGACGCGGACGTGATCGCGCCTTCAGGCATCGACTGGCGCGAACGTACGCAGCGCCTCGTGCGCCTCACCTGCGACACGCACCTCGACGGCTTGCCCGCCTTCGACCACGAGATGCTGATGCTCGAGCACCGCGTGGCCGAACCCAAGCACCACCGCCGCGTGTACGACGAGCTGCTCGCACACTGGACGCAGGCCTTCGCCGCCTGCCGCGACCTGCAGCCGCCGCCCTCGCCCGCCACCGTGCAGGCGCTGCTGACCGCCGCCTGGGGCGGGCGTCGCTACCGGCTGCTGGTGCAGCCCGACGACGCGACGGGTGACGCCTGGGTCGCCGAAATGGAGGCGATGGTCATGGCGCGGCTGTTGGCGCGCTGAGCGCCTGCAGCCACGCCAGCGTGCCCTGCAGCTCGGCCGGGCGGATCTCGTGCGCGCCCGGGAAGTCCGAGCCCGACAGCGCCAGCGGCAGCCCGCGCGCCAGCTCGCGCGTGGCCTGTGCGGCGCTCGGCGGAATCACGTTGTCGGCGCTGCCGTGACTCACCCACAGCGCCTTGCCCGCGAAGGCCTCGGGCGGCGCAATGTGCGGCACCACCTCGGGCAGCAGCCGGCTGTGCCACACCAGCGCGGCGCGCAGCTTCTCGGGCTGCGTGAGCAGCAGCGAGAGCGACATGATCCCGCCCTGGCTGAAGCCGCCGACCACCACGCGCTCGGGCGGGATGCCCAGCTGCTGCGACGCCGACGTGACCATCTCGCCGATGAGGAAGCGGCTTTCGCGCTCCTGTTCTTCGTCGATGCGGCGCCCGCCGTCGGCCAGCACCTGGAACTCGAACCACGCGTAGGAACCGGGCGACAGCACATACGGCGCGCGCAGGCTCAGCACGTGGAACTGCGGCGGCATCATGCGCGCCAGCCCGAACAGGTCTTGCTCGTTGCTGCCCACGCCGTGCATCAGCACGAGCAGCCAGGGTTCAGGGCCGCCCGAGGGTGCGGGATGGTGCAGGAACTGCAGGGGCAGATGGAGCGATGTCATGGGTCGGAAGGGTCTGGAAAAAAATGACGGACGGCGCGGCTCAGCGAAAGCCCTTGGCCAGCGCCCGCGTGACCTCGGCCGAGGACACCTCGCGGCAGCCGGTGGCGTTCTGCCCCGACCACAGCGGAGAAAAATCGCCGCTGCCCTGCGCCTCGGCCTTCGCGCGCAGCGGCGCGATGCCCGAGGTGGCGAGCGGAAATTCCGGCGCCGGGCCGATGGGCCCCAGCTCGCGCATCACGCGGTTGACGATGCCGCGCGCGGGTCGGCCGGTGAACAGGTTGGTGAGCGCCGTGTGGCGCGCGGCCTCGCTCTTCAGCGCCGCGCGGTGCAGTGCGCTGGTCATGGCCTCGGGCGTCAGCAGATAGGCCGTGCCGACCTGCACGCCGGCCGCGCCCAGCGCCATGGCCGCAGCCACGCCGTCGGCATCCGCGATGCCGCCGGCCGCGATCACCGGCACCTTCAATGCGCGCACCAGCTGCGGCAGCAGCGCGAAGGTGCCGAGCTGCTTGGTGAGGTCGTGCGACAGGAAATGGCCACGGTGCCCGCCGGCCTCCAGCCCCTGCGCGATGACCGCGTCGACGCCCTTCGCCTCGAGCCACAGCGCCTCGTCGACGGTGGTGGCCGAAACCAGCACCTTCGCGCCCCAGCCGCGCACCTTGGCCAGCAGCGGCTCGGGCGGCAGCCCGAAATGGAAGCTCACCACCGGCGGCTTGAACTCGGCCAGCAGGTCGGCCACCTCGGCGCTGAAGGGGTTGCGCCCGGGGCCGGTCGGGATGCCCGCGGGGTCGATGCCGAACTCGGCGTAGTACGGCCCCAGCGCGGCGCGCCAGGCGGCCTCGCGTGCCTCGTCCGGCGTGGGCGGGGTGTGGGCAAAGAAGTTGACGTTGAAGGGCTTGTCGGTGCCCGCGCGGATCGCCGCGAGTTCGCTGCGCATCGCGTCGGGGCCGAGCATCGCGCACGGCAGCGACCCCAGCGCGCCTTCGTTGCACACCGCGATCGCCATCGCGCTGGCCTGCGCGCCGGCCATCGGCGCCTGGATCAATGGAAGTTCGGTGCCGAGGATCTGTTGCAACGTCGTCATTCGGGGTGCGCTCCTGTGTCCGTGTGTCGAATGCACGGCATTGTCCGGCCAAGCCGTTGAGCGCGGCGCCCGCGGGGTCATCGGGCAGCGGGACAGGTCAGCAGCAGCGCGCAGCCTGCCGCAGGCTCACTCCTCGCTGGTCCACTCCACCTGCACGCCCAGGCTGCGCAGGTTTTCCACGAAGCGCGGATGCGCGCGCCGGATCGGCGTGGCGTTGCGGATCTCGGACTTGCCCTCGATGCTCGCGGCCACCATGAACAGCGCGATCGCCACGCGGATGATGTAGGGACTCTCGACCACCGCCGGCGTGAGCGCGTGGCCGCCGAAGGTGATGAGCCGGTGCGGGTCGGACGAGAACACGTGCGCGCCGAACTTCGACAGCTCGCCGGTCCAGCCCAGCGCGCCGTCGTACACCTTGTTCCAGAACATCGCGTTGCCCTGCGCGCGCACGCCCAGCGCAATGAAGATCGGCAGCAGGTCGACCGGGAAGTACGGCCACGGCGCGGCCTCCACCTTGGTGAGCACGTTGCTGGTGAACGGCGTCTGCACCTTCAGCGGGCCGCTGCGGATGGCGCGCGACCAGCCGTCGGCATGCTCGATCTGCACGCCGAACTTGGCAAAGGTGCGGTCGATGAGCGGAAAGTTGCCCGGCGCGCTGTTGCGCACCACGACGTCGCCGCCGGTGATCGCGCCCAGCGCCAGGAAGGTGGTGATCTCGTGGAAGTCTTCGTCGAAGCGGAACTCGCCGCCGCCCAGCGCGCCCCCGCCATGCACCGTGAGCCGCGAGGTGCCCATGCCCTCGATGCGCACGCCGATCATGGCCATGAAGCGGCAGAACTCCTGCACATGCGGCTCCGAGGCCGCGTTGGTGAGCGTCGAGGTGCCGCCCGCGGCGGCCGCGCACAGCACGAAGTTCTCGGTGGTCGTCACCGAGGCGTAGTCGAGCCAGTGGTCGGTGGGCGTGAGCCGGCCGGGCGCATACACCAGCAGCGAGCCCTCGGTGCGCTCCACCTGGCCGCCGAAGCGCTGGAACACCTCGACGTGCGGATCGATCTCGCGCACGCCCAGCGTGCAGCCCTTGACGTTGTCTTCCAGCCGCGCCACGCCGAAGCGCGCCAGGAGCGGCGGCACCAGCATGATCGACGAGCGCATTTCCTCGGGCAGGCGGTGGAGCGCCGCATCGAAGGTGGTGGCGCGGTGGTGCAGTTCGAGCGTGCCGCTCTCGTGGTCCATGCGGACCTCGCTGCCCAGCGTGCGGAAGATGTCGAGGATCTTGCGCACGTCGGTGATGTCGGGCACCCCGTGCAGCCGCAGCGGCTCGCCGGTGAGCAAGGTGGCGCACAGCACCGGCAGCACCGCGTTCTTGTTGGCGGAGGGAATGATGCGGCCGCGAAGGGGCGTACCGCCGTGCACGATGAGGTTGGACATGAAGGGGGGCGAACAGAGGGGGCGAAGGCACGAACTGTTCGCGCCGGACGGCGGAACTTTACCGTTGGAAACGACGGGTTTCCGGGGGCTCAGTTGTAAGAATTTGGAAACGCCCGCGGCGCACTGGTGCGGCCGCGGCGTTTGCCTGGGAGGCCGGTCAGGCCTTGCGCTGGAAGCCCGGCGCCTGGTCGACTTCGGTCGGCTTGTAGATCTTGTGCGCCGCCGTCGCGCTGCCCGCGTCGGCCACCACCAGCAGGCGCCACAGCGGCTCGCGCACGGCGCACAGGCTTTCCTCGGGCGTGAGCGCGAAGGTCGGCAGCGCCGGGGCGGTGCCCTTCACGACCACCTTGAGCAGCATCGCGCCCTTGGCGTTCGACACCTCGATGTCGTAGCCCAGCGCCTTGCTGGTGACGTCTTCCGCGTTGTAGCCGTAGCCCTTGAAGTGGCCCATGACGTAGGCCATGGCGGCGGCCTGCACGGCGTCCGTCGTGGTCGGGCCGGCCGGGGCCGCGTCGGCGTCGTCGGCCGCCGGCACGCCGCCGCGGGCCTTGGCGGCCGTGATGTCGGCCTCGGTCGGCACCCAGCCGCGCGCGCCGCGCACCAGCACGGCGAGCTGCTGCTCGGGTTCCCAGCTCGCGACGTGCCATTCGGCGTCGTCGCGCACGCGGGTGGACACCTTGGCGCTCTTGTTGCTCTCGAGCTCGGCAATGGCCACGCGGTTGGTCTGCAGCACGGCGCGGAAGCCCTGGCCGGCGTCGAAGGTGCGCTTGAGCAGGGCCAGGCGGTCCTTGGCGCGCTGCGCCTGCTGGGCGCTGCGCACGCCGCCGCCGGGGCGGCGCTGGGCGTCGAGCGATTCCAGGTAGAACCAGCGGCCACCGGCCGCGACGCTCACGTACTCGCCCCAGATGGTGGCGATGACGTTGTCGCCGGTGGCGAGCCAGGCGTGCTCGAACGGCTTGTCGCGTGCGTCGAACACCCCCATCTTGGCGACGATTTCGACCGGCGTGAGGCGCGGTCCGGAGAGCCGCATCTCATCGATGGCGGCGAGCACGGAGGGGTCGACTTCCTTGTCCATTCAGCGGAATTCTGGCGAGTTGGGAGGGGGTGGGAGTATGCCGCATCGGCCGTCGCTCCCCGGTGCCCGGTGCCCCGCCGCGTGTACCCTCCGTGCCTTGAAAGCCCTCGCATGCACGACCTGCTGACCTCCTATTTCTGGCACGGCGACACGCTGCGCAGCCGCAGCGTGAGCGGCATCGTGCACGCGGCCCTGCTCGACGTGCCCGAGCCCCCGGCCCGCCTCGTGGCCGACTGGCAGCGGGAGATCGCCACGAACGTGCCGCTCGAACCCGGTGATGTCGAGCCCATGCCGCTGGCCCGCGCACGCGCGCGCTGGCCCGACTACGCGCAGTGCGTGCAGGCGATGTCCGGCTGGCTGGGCACGCTCGGCCTGCCCGCCACGCTGCTGCCCGCCAGCGACGTCGCCCTGATGGCCTGCCGCGGCGCGCGCTACCACCACGACGGCGCGCAGTACGGCGGCGCGGCCTTCTGCAACCTGTTCCTCAGTGAAGACAAGGGCCTGGACGTGCATTTCCCCGTCACGGGCCATCGAATTCCGCTCACCCGGGGCACGGCCCTGCTGTTCGACACGGGCCAGCCCCACGCCGTCGTGCCGCGCGGCAGCGTCCACGGTTTCGATGCGGCCGACTTCCCGTCTTCGCTCGATCGCACGCAGCTGTTCCTGACCTGGGAGCTGTCGATCGAAGACGCGCAGGTGGCGCGCCTGCTCGGCGTCGGCTTCGATGTCGATCCGGTCACCGCGTCGCAGCTCGATGAAGAGCAGGTCCGGGTGAACGGCGAACCGGCGCAGGTCTGCGCGAACTCCGGGCGCTGGCTCAGCGGCACGTAGCGAACGAACGATCAATCGCCCTGGCGGTAGTGAGTCCCCGGCCGCGCCGCCGAATCGATGATGTCCCGCCACGACTTGCCCGCGCTGCGCAGTTGCTCGATCGACGGGCCCAGCGTGTTGCCGTAGCGGCTGTGCGACCTGGCTTCGAGGGCCTGCAACGCGTCCGAGGGCGTCAGCGCGCGGTAGTGCAGCTTGAGATCGTCCCGCTGCGCGAAGATCCAGCGCGCCACCTGTTCTTCACTCACACCATCGGCCAGCATCCGCTCGGCAGCAGGACCGAGCGCGGCCACGGCCGCTTCGTAGGTCTGGCGTACGTTGAGGTCTGCCATGCGGACTCTGGAGTGGATGTGACGGGCGATTCGGCCCATTGTGCATACGACGAGGACGCTACAGTGGCTGTCCCCACATCTCTTTTCGTGCATGCCCGGAGCCCCGACGATGCGCCACCTCTTCAATGTGTTCGGCCGTACCCTGCGCGTCGAAATGACCGATGCCCGCTGGCGCAGCCACTGGGTCGGCGCCGACGGAAAACTGGGCCTCGCCCAGCTCGCGATTCCACCGGACGTGGCGCCGGCCGACCTCGCGCAGTACCTCTACGACATCTACCACGAGAACGCGACGCCGACGAACGGCGATGTCTTCGAGATCGGGGCGAAGTGAGCTTGGCGCGACTATCGCTGTGCAGCCGCCGTCGATGAGCGACAAAACGCCAGCCAGGCCACGCCGCCGAACGCCAGCACGAACACAAGCAACGGCAACACCTCCCGGGCCCTGAAGCCCTCGCTCACGAGGTTGCCAAGCAAGGTCCACGGCACCAGCGGAAACGCAAGCAGCACCACCACCGCAGGCACATGCGCATGCAGCGGAAAAAGAACCAGCGCAACAGCCGTCGACAGCAGGCTCGCCACCAGGTACGCGAACAGAAGCTTGAACACCACTTTCATGCGGCGATTCTGACCGCCTCCTTGCCCAAGCCGGGGTGACAGATGACACGGCAATCTGCTACACCTCGCGGTACCCACCCGTCCCCCTGCGCAAGGAGATCCGACCGATGGCCCCAGCCAAGAAGCGCGTCGCCGCGAAGAAGCCCTCGCCCGCTGATACGAAAGTCCCCAGGATGCCGCACGGGGTGCTGACGCCGGCGCTGTCGTCCGGCAGCGTGCGGCTCCACGTAACCGGCCAGATCAAGCTCCTCAACAGCTGGGTCGACCTCCCGCCCGAGATGGCCGCCGCGATGGTGGCGCAGTCGGCACAGGCCGATGCACCCGCCGCGGGCCACCTGCCGGGCGAGGCCTCCCCCGCCCTCACCGCCGCGCTCGCCGGCACGGCCGATGCGCTGTGCACGCGGCTCTCCCCCGTGTCGACCTTCGGGCTCGCGCAACTGCAGCGCCTGCCGATGGACGTCGAGACCTCGATGGACCCGCGCCTCCAACTGGCGGTGATGAACCGCCGCGCGGGCAAGCAGAGCATGCCGATCTCGTCCGCCGACGGCGACTCGGTGCCGGTGGTGGCGCGCGTCACCAGCCATGCCGAGTGGGCCGACATTCCCGACGTCGATGCGGGCTCCGACATCGGGACCGCCGACGACGGCACGGTGCTCGTCACGGGCCGCATTCCGCTGGGCAAGGCCGAGGCGATCCGCCAGCATCCGGCCGTGCTCAGCATGAAGGCCTCGCAGCCCGTGCTGCCGGCGCTGAACAACACGATCGCCTCGATGGGGGTACAGGCCGACAACCCCGCGCTCGCCGGCACGGCGGGCGGCGCCGGCGTGGTGATCGGCGTGGTCGATTCGGGCGGCGACTTCGCGCACCAGAACTTCCTGAAAGCCAACGGCAAGACGCGCCTGCTGGCGCTGTGGCAGCAAGGCGCGCCGGCCAAGGCGAACAGCCCCTACGGCTACGGCCGGCTCTTCGAGGCGGCGGACATCGACAAGGCGCTGAAGAAGGCCGACCCGTACAAGGCGCTGGGCTACGACCCCGGCGCGGGCATGCCGGGCAGCCCGGGTTCGCACGGCACGCATGTGATGGACATCGCCGGCGGCAACGGCCGGGGTTCGCTGCAACCCGGCGTGGCGCCCAAGGCCGACCTGATCTTCGTCGAGATGTCGGCCCGCGACATCGCCTGGACCGGCCACAACGCCGTGTTCAGCTCCTTCGGCGATTCGGTGCAGATGCTCGAAGCGGTGAAGTTCATCTTCGACCGGGCCGGCGACAGGCCCTGCGTCGTCAACCTGAGCCTGGGCACCAACGGCGGCCCGCACGACGGCACCTCGCTGGTCGAGCAGGGTTTCGATGCGCTCGTGTCGCAAAAGCCCAACCGCGCGATCGTGCTGGCGGCGGGCAATTCGCAGGAAGACAACACGCACACGGCGGGCACGGTGACCGGCAACGGGCACCTGGATGTGTCGTGGACCCTGGTCAACGGCAAGGGCGGCGAGTTCGAGCTCTGGTACGGCGGCAGCCAGCGCCTGCGCGCCGAGCTGCTGGGCCCCGATGGCGAGGTGCTGGCCAGCGTCGCACCGGGCGAAAACTTTCCGCTCGGCGCGGGCAACGGCGAGATCGCCGCGTTCCTCAGCAGCCGCATCACCGACCCGAACAACAAGGACAACGTGATCGGCATCTGGCTCGCACCCAACTGGCCCGACGGCGAGTTCAAGGTGCGGCTGCACGCCCTGGCCGCCGACGACGTGCCGTTCCACGCCTGGATCGAGCGCCTGGACAGCGGCCAGTCGTACTTCGGCCAGCCGGTGAAGTCGCACCTGTTGGGCTCGCTGTCGACAGGAAAACTGTCGATCGTGGTCGGCGCGTACGACGCGCGCAAGACGGGCGAGCCGGCCGCCAGCTTCTCGAGCGCGGGCCCGACGCGCGACGGCCGGCCCAAGCCCGAGGTCAGTGCCCCCGGCGTGCAGGTGAAGGCCGCGCAGTCGCGCACGAAGGACGGCATGGTGAAGAAGTCGGGCACCAGCATGGCGGCGCCGGCGGTGACGGGGCTGGTCGCGCTGATGCTGGCCAAGGCCCACAAAGCGGGCAAGAAGCTGACCATCGCCGATATCCGCGCCAGGCTGAAGGCAGGCGTCAAGCCCGGCGCGGGGCCGGCCGGCTGGGACCCGCAGCGCGGCGACGGCCGCGCCGGCAGCGGCGCGATCTGACGACTCAGCCATGACCCCCACGCCCGGTGCGGTTGTGCCGAACCCGAGCGGGGGGTGTAATCTGTGTTCCCGCCCCCATCTGCCCTCTCATGCCCATCGACTTGCGCTCGCTCAAGAAGCTCGACTTTTCGGCCGCCCCCGCGCCGGTGTCGGGCGAGCGCGTCGTCGTGCTGGTCAAGCTGTGCGAGGGCGCCGAGCGCCCGGACTACATCGCCGCGCGCGCCGACATCTCGCCGGGCCTGTTCTCGGCCGAGATTCCGCTGGACAAGCTCCAGCAACTCGAAGCCGACCCGGCCGTCGAGTCGGTCGAGCTGTCGCGCCGGCTGCCCAACATCTCCTGACACGCGACCCACCCGGGTCGCTGCCTTCGCGCATGCCATGCCGGCAGGCGCCCGCACACGCGTGCCCCACAACAACCCAGCCCAAGGAACACCCATGAAAGTGCTCGACGATGCCGCGCGCGCGGCGGTCCGGTCGGTGATCGCCACCCACCAGGCGCAGCTGGCCGCTCTGCCCGGCTACGTGGCGGCGGAGCCGGGCTTTCCGCTGGTCGACGGCCGCTTCCTGCGCGAGCCCGCCGTGATCGTGCTGGTCGACCGCAAGCGCCCCGTGTCGGAGGTGCCCGTGGCCGAGCGCGCGCCCCGGCAGCTCGGCCCCTACCGCGTCTGCGTGATGCAGGCCGACCCGGCGCGGCAGCTGGCCGCCAGCACGGACTTCGAGGACACGGTGAACGCGCTCGCCGAAGCGGCCGTCAACCTCGTCTACAAGCCGCCTGCGGGCCAGCCCATCGACAAGGTCTACAACGTGAAGCAGCCCTTCCTGTGCCACGTCGGCCCCGATGCGGGGTGGCCGGTGCTGCGGCCCTTTCTCGAAGGCACGACGCGTTCGCTGTCGGTGGCGATGTACGACTTCAACGCCGACCACGTCGCCCAGGTCTTCATCGACCTCGTGCGCGACGGCGGCATCGCGGCGGCGCTGAGCTGGGACGACGGCATGACGAAAGAAGAACAGGTCATCCGCAAGAAGCTGCGCAAGCTGCAGCAGGAGGCCGACTTCACCGCCTGGCTCGTGCAGTGCGGCAAGGGCCGTCGCTTCGCCAGCGCGTACCACGAGAAAGTGGCGGTGCGCGACGGCAAGGCCTTCTGGTTGTCGAGCGGCAACTGGAGCAAGCGCAGCCAGCCCGACATCGACCCCGTGTCCACGCCCGCGCAGGCCAAGGGCATGTTCAGCAAGGGCAACCGCGAGTGGCATGTGATCTGCAACGACGCCGTGCTCTCGAAGGTCTTCGAGAAGTACATCCTGCACGACCTCAAGGCCTCCGAGAAGGAAGAAGCCGACGGCGCCGCCGACGCGGCGCTGGACGTGGCGCCCAAGCTCACGCTGCCCGACGTGTTCGTGCCGCTCGACCACCTGCTGGAGCAGGCCGTGGCCTTCGCGGGGCCCGTCGTGCCGGTCGAACCCGCGCGGCTGCCGGCGGTGAAGACCACGGTGAAAGTGCAGCCCGTGCTCACGCCGGACAACTACCTGCCGCACATCAACGCGCTCATCGACAGCGCCCAGGTCTCGCTGTACCTGCAGTTCGCCTACATCACCTGGAGCGATGCCGACAAGGACGCGGACTTTCGCGCGCTGCTGCGCAAGCTGGCGCAGCGCAGCACCGAGCCGGGCCTCGACCTGCGCATCATCCTGGGCAGCACCAGCGCGGCCGACAACATCCGCAAGCTGGTCGAGGCAGGTTGCAGCCAGGACGTGTTCCGCGTCCAGGGCAGCATCCACAACAAGGGCATCGTCGTGGACGGCCAGGCGGTGCTGGTGAGCAGCACCAACTGGTCGGGCGACGGCGTGCTGCGCAACCGCGACGCCGGGCTGATCATCCACAACGAAGAAGTGGCGCAGTACTACCAGCAGGTCTTTCTCGACGACTGGGACTCGCGCGCCAAAAGCCGCGTGGACGACGACCCGCCGGTGACGCTGGCCTCAGCCGGCACGCCCACGCCGCCGGGCATGGTGCGCATGTCGTGGAGCGACTATCACGGGTGAGGCAACGGGCCGTCCGGTGCCGCCTCGATGAAATCCACCGAGTGCAGCACCCGCCGCAGCTCCGGATCGTCCGAGGCCTGCCAGGCCGGCAGCTGCGCCAGGAAGTGCGCGATGAAGCGCGCCGCCGCGTGCGACGGCGCCTCCTGCGCGCGGCGCACGATGCCCACGACGTTGCTGTGGAAGCGCTCGCGCAGCTGCAAGGTCACGAGCGCATGGCGCAGGCTCTCGGTTTCCACCAGCGGCCAGGGGCAGAAGGTGAGCATGTCGGTCTTGCGCACGAGGCCCAGCATCATCGACGGCGAATGCGCCAGCTGGATGCGCTGCACGGGTGCGGCCAGGCCGTGCTGGCGGAACAGGTTGTCGAGAAAGCTCGCGCCCTCGCCCGGCGTGAAGTTGAGCACCCAGTCGTCCTGCAGCAGCTCGGCCATCGACTGCGCACCGGCCCGCGGATGGCCGCGGCGCGCCACCACGGTCATGTCGTAGCGGAACAGCGGCTGCGCCTGCAGCCCCTGCATGGCCTCGTCGGGGCCGATGCGGCCGATCAGCAGGTCGAGGCTGCCTTCGCGCAGCCGCGGGTAGCTGAGCGCCGACAGGCCGTCGAACATCTCGAGCTGCACGTGCGGCAGCTCTTCGCGAAACAGCGACACCACGCGCGGCAGCAGGGTCTGCGTGATCCAGGGCGTGATGGCCACGGTCAGGCGCTGTTGCGCGCCGGTGTCGCGGTGGCGTGAGAGCGTGTCTTCGGCCTGGCGCAGCTGGGCCAGCACGCGCTGCGCATGTTCGAGCAGCTCCAGCCCGGCCGGCGTGAAGGCGATGCCGCCGCCGTGGCGCGTGAACAGCGCCACCTGCGCATGCGCCTCGAGTTCGCGCAGGCCCTGCGTGACCGTGGCCTGGGTGACGCCCAGTGCCCGCGCGGCGGCGCGGATGCTGCCTTCGGAGGCGACAGCGGCGAGATAGCGGAGCTGGTGCAGCTTCATGGCGGCCGATTATCCGCAGCCGTCCGCAGCGACAGGCGCCGCCCGCCTCCGCATGGCGGCGCCTGTCTGCCCCGGCGGGCAGCGAATTCCTAGACTCGCCGCAAGACAGCAAGGAGACAGATTCCCCCATGACGACCTACACCGTCGACAACGCCGCCGCCCTCGAGAGCGTGCTGCCCGCCGTGCGCGAGATCGCGCCCGAGATGGTCGGCCTGCGCCACCGCATCCACGCGCACCCCGAACTGGCGTACGAAGAGCACGTCACCAGCGAGCTGGTGGCCACGCGCCTGGCCGAGTGGGGTTACGAAGTGCACCGCGGCCTGGCCGGCACCGGTGTGGTCGCCACGCTGACATGCGGCACGGGCACGCGGCGCCTGGGCCTGCGCGCCGACATGGACGCGCTGCCGATCCAGGAAGCCACCGGCCTGCCCTATGCCAGCCAGGTGCCCGGCAAGATGCACGCCTGCGGCCACGACGGCCACACCAGCATCCTGCTGGCCGCCGCGCGCGTCATCGCGCAGGAGCGCGGCTTCGACGGCACGTTGCACCTGATCTTCCAGCCGGCCGAGGAAGGCCTGGGCGGCGGGCGCCGCATGGTGGAAGAAGGCCTGTTCGAGCGCTTTCCCTGCGACGCCATCTTCGCGCTGCACAACATGCCCGGCTTTCCGGCGGGCAAGTTCGGCTTCAAGGAAGGCTCGTTCATGGCCTCGTCCGACTCGGTGACGATCACGGTGACGGGGCGCGGCGGACACGGCTCGGCGCCGCACCTGTCGGCCGACCCGGTGGTGGCGGCGGCGCACATCGTCGTGGCGCTGCAGACCATCGTGTCGCGCAACGTCGACCCGCGCGAGATGGCGGTGGTGTCAGTGGGCGCGATCCACGGCGGCGACGCGCCCAACGTGATTGCCGACAGCGTGCAGATGCGCCTCACGGTGCGCGCCTACCGCCCCGAGATCCGCGCCATGCTGCGCGAGCGCATCACCGAGCTGGCGCAGGCGCAGGCCGTCACGCTCGGCGTGAAGGCCGAGGTGGACTACCACTGGCGCTACCCCGCGCTGGTGAACGACGAGGAATCCACCCGCTTCGCACGGCAGGTCGCGCGCGACTGGCTGGGCGACGACGGCCTGCTGCCGCCGCTGGCGCCGCTCACGGGCAGCGAAGACTTCTCCTTCATGCTGGAGCGCTGCCCCGGCAGCTACCTGATCGTGGGCAACGGCGAAGGCGAGCACCACCGCACCGGCGGCTGCATGGTCCACAACCCCGGCTACGACTTCAACGACGCGATCCTGCCGATCGCGGCCAGCTACTGGGTGCAGCTGGTGCGGCGCTTCCTGGGCGCGCAGGCCTGAGCGGGCCTTCTCCTTTCCCACTCTTTCGTACTGGAACCGCGATGACCCGTCTTCCTTCTTCTTCCGTTTCGCGCCGCGCGGTCTTGAGCGCGCTCAGCGCCGCCGCCGTCTGTGCCGCCGCCCCCGCGTTCGCGCAGGGTACCTACCCCGCCAAGCCCATCAAGCTGCTGGTCGGCTACGCGCCGGGCGGCTCGGTCGACATGGCCGCGCGCGTGGCGGCGGACATTCTTTCGGCCAAGCTCGGTGCGACGGTGGTGGTCGAGAACGTGACCGGCGCCGCGGGCGTGGTCGCGGCGCAGCGCGCGGTGAGCAGCCCGGCCGACGGCTACACGCTGCTGGCCGGCTCCAGCAACGAAATGGCAGCCACGGTGCTGGTGAACCCCGCGCAGCGCTACGACCCGGTGAAAGACCTGACCCCGGTCAGCCTGCTCGCCTTCGCGCCCGTGCTGCTGGTGGCGAGTCCGAAGGTGGGCGTGAAGAACCTCGACGAGTTCATCGCCCTGGCCAAACGCAACCCCGGCAAGTTCAGCTACGGCAGCTCGGGCGTGGGCTCGACGCTGCACTTCGTGGGTGAGCAGATCAAGCAGCGCGCGGGCCTGTTCCTCACGCACATTCCCTACCGCGGCACCGCCCCGCTCACGAGCGACCTGGTCGGCGGCACGCTGGACTTCGCGATCGTGTCGCCCACCGCCGCGGCGCCCTTCCTGCAGGGCGGGCGGATCGTGCCGCTGGGTGTGTCGTCGGCCAAGCGCTTTCCCGGCCTGCCGCAGGTGCCGGCGCTCGGCGAGCATCCGCAGCTGAAGGGCTATGAGCTGAGCGGCTGGTTCGCGCTCGCGGGCCCGAAGGACCTGCCCGCGCCCATCGTGCAGAGCCTGCGCGCGGCGCTGCAGGCCGGCCTGGCGGACCCGGCGATCCGCCGACGGCTGGAAGAAGGCGGCTCCATTCCCGCCACGGGCAAGGAAGACCTCGGGCAGATCATGCGCGAGGACACAGCCAAGTACGCGACGCTGGTGAAGTTCGCGAACATGCGCGACTGAGGCCCGCCGGGTCGTTTCAGCGCGGGGCGTCGCCGCCCTGGCGCTCCTCCACCCACCACTTCGCCTGCGCGGCATTCATCGCGCGCGCGTTGACAATCATTTCCTCGATCTGCGCACGCGTGGCCGGTGAATCGACCATCCACGCGGTCTGCACGGCATGCGCGGGCCCGCCTTCGGCAAGCCGGTATTCCAGACAAAAACGAACCTCATTGCTCATCGGTGATCGAACCCCCTCTCTTCGCCACCGATTCTGTCTGACTCAAGTGAAACAGAACGCTTCTTCGATGCGTCGCAGCCACAGGAAGCGATGGCGTTTTGAGGCCATTCGTTCACAATGATTGCACCGTTGTTGCAGCGGAAAGGAGTGTGAAACCATGTTCGACTTCTTGTTTCGGCCCACCCACACGGCCTATTTGAAACGTGCCTCGGCGCTGCTCGAAGAGGCGCAGATGGCACGCATCGAACACCAGGCTGCCGCAGAGCATCACAGCGCCCTCGCCCGCATGTACGCGGAACGTGCCCGGCGGCTCGAGAACGAGCTGTACCGGCAACCGCGCGCCGCGGAGCACGGCACCGAGGCAGTGGCGGTCGCGGTGGAAGACCGCCCGCAGCTGTACTCGCTGGATGGCAGCCGCAAGGCGACGACGCATCCGGCCGGCAGCTGACGCCGGCCCGCGCGATCGCCTCGAGGTCGCGCCCGGCGACAAGGGTGCGGCTGTGCCGATGCGGTGATCCGGGGTGATGTAATCCGGCTCCCCGGCCTTCACCGCGAGAACCCCATGCGCTTCATTGCCTGCATCGCCGCCTGCGCGGCCCTGGCCCTGTCCCAAGCCCACGCGCAAACCGCCGCGCCTTACGACGGCCCGCTGTTCGACACCCACCTGCACTACAACCAGGAAGCCTGGGACGGCACCGCCGGCCCCTTCCCGCCCACCGAGGCGCTCGCGCGCATGCAGCGCAACCAGGTGAAGGCCATCATCGCGAACTCGCGGCCCAACGCCGGCACGCAGACCCTGGCCGCCGCGCGCGAAACCCGCGCCGCCGGCGTCACCGTGGTGCCCTTCGTGCGCCTGTACCGCAACCGCGACGACTACAACAACTGGTTCCGCGACGAGACCATCCACGAGATGGTGCTGGCCGAACTGGCGCGCGGCACGGCCAGCGGCCCCTACCGCGGGCTCGGCGAATTCCATCTGTACGAGAGCGCCAACGCCAACGGCCCGGTGGCGAAGAAGCTCATCGCGCTGGCCGAAGAGAAAAAGCTCGCCGTGCTCGCGCACGTGGACGATGTGGCCGTCGACCTGCTGATGGCGAACGCGCCGTCGAAGGGCCGTGCGCTGCGCCTCATCTGGGCCCACACCGGCATCGGCGGCACGCCGGTCGAGCGCGTGCAGGCGATGCTGGAGCGCTACCCGCTGCTGATGGGCGAACTCTCGTACCGCCCCGGCCTGACCTGCGAGGACGGGCGCCTGTGCCCCGAATGGCACGCGCTGATCCTCAAGCACCCCGATCGCTTCATGGTCGGCTCCGACACCTGGGTCAACCAGCGCTGGAGCGCCTACGACGAGATCATGCGCGGCTACCGCACCTGGCTGGGCGACCTGCCGCCCGCCGTGGCGCAGCGCATCGCCTGGGGCAACGCGGCGGCGCTGTTCGACCTGCGCTGAGGCGGACCATCTCAGGCAGCCTGATCGCGCCGCGCGGCCACCTCGCGCAGCCGCTGGTGCGCGGCGCCGTCCCACGCGACCGGCTGCTGGTTCTTCGCGCACAGGTAGTGGTGCGTGAACACGCCCAGGTAGGCGTCCAGCGTCTGCTGAGCGGCCTGCTCGCCCGCCAGGTCCATGCACATCGCCGCCACCTCGCTGGTGCAGAAGTGGTCGCTGCGGCCGGAGTTGCGCAGCTTGTACTGCGTGATCTGCTCGGGCTGCAGGCTCAGCACCGGCAGCCGGTCGAGGTAGGGGCTGCGGCGAAACATCTTGCGCGCCTCGGCCCAGGTCGCGTCGAACAGAATGAACAGCGGGCGCTTCGCGACGCCGCCACCGGCCGCATCAGGCGATGCAGGAACGCCCAGCACCACGCGCTCGGGCGCCGCGTACTGCCCCGGGAACACCACATAGGGCTGCCATTGCGGGTCGCCCAGCAGCGCCAGTAGCGCGGGATCGGTCTCGGTGCGGGCCCAGCCGAAGGCGAAGGTGTCGGCCACCACGTCGGCCACCAGCCACCCGGTGTTGGTGGGCTTGAGCGGCTCGATGTCGGCCATGAGCAAGCACACCCCCGCGCGCGTGGCCACCGGAGGGCGCACGGCGCACATGCAATGGCTGGGCACCAGCCGGCAGCCCGCACAGCGCTCGCGCTTGAAACCGCCACGGGCAAGAAAAGGCTTGGCGCTGCGCGCCAGGCGCGCGGCGCGAAGGAGGGAGACGGCGTGAGGCATGCACCGATTCTCGGTGGCGTTGCCGTCGCAAGGCGGCCCCTGCCCTCACCGACACTGACGCGATGCCTCGGGATCAGGGCGTGCGAACCGGCGTGACCTTGCGGATCAGGTTGTTGAAGGTGTCGGCCACGTACAGATTGCCAGCGGCATCCACCGTCACCCCATAAGGCTGCTTGAACGTGGCTGCCGTGCCGATGCCGTTTTGCGCGCCCAGCACACCAGGCTGGCCGGCGATCGTGGAGACCACGCCCGCCGGCGTGATCTTGCGCAGCAGGCTGTTGCCCGTGTCGGCCACGTAGATGATGCCGTCGCTGTCCACCGTCAGGCCGCTCGGCTGGTGGAAAGATGCCGAGTTGCCGGCCCCGTCGGCCGCCCCGGCCTGCCCCGAACCCGCCAGCGTCGTGACCACGCCACCGGGCGTGATCTTGCGGATGCGGTTGTTGCCGCCATCGGCAACGTAGACGGTCCCGCCCGCGTCGACCGCGATGCCATAGGCCATATTGAAAGACGCCGCGCTCCCGGTGCCGTCGGCGAAACCCAGCGCACCCGAACCGGCCAGCGTGGTGACGTCGCCAGCAGGCGTGATCTTGCGAATGACGGCGCCGAAGAGTTCGGTCACGTAGAGGTTGCCGGCGGCATCTGTAGCGACCGACGCAGGTGCATTGAACGTGGCGGAAGTGCCATGACCATCGAGCGAACTGCTGTTGCCGTTCCCGGCGAACGTGGTCACGTCAGCTGCCGGCGTGATCTTGCGGATGCGGTTGCCGTTGAATTCCGTTGCATAGGCATTGCCCGCAGCATCCAGCACAAGACCGGCCAGCCCCGCGAACGATGCGGCCGTGCCGTTGCCATCCCCCGAGCCACCACCGGCACCGCCGCCCGCAAAGATCGAGACATCGCCGGCAGGCGAGATCTTTCGCACGAGATTGGTTCCTACGTCGGACACGAGCAGGCCGCCGCTCTTGCCGACGACCACGCTGTACGGGAGGTAGAACGATGCGGCGGTCCCGTTGCCATCGACCGAGCCGGTGGTACCCGATCCGGCGAACGTGGACACCTGCGCCTGCACCGCCGAGCACGCGACCGCCACGTCACCGACGTCGGCCGCCGCCTTGCCGCTGCCCTTGCTGACGGTGCAGAACTGCCACAGCGGCTGGGTGCGTACGCTGACCTCGTAGGCCGCACCTTCGACGAGCGCGGTGGTAAAGGTGAACTTGCCATCGGCCGTGAGCTTCAGGTCGTCGCCCGCATTGTTCTGGAGCACCAGGCTGCCGGTGAGGCCAGTAACGGTGCCGCCGACCGTGTGGGTCACGACCACGGGAGGCGCCGGCTCAGGCTGCGGCTGTGCCGGCGCGACGATCGGCAGGAAACCCGCGCCACCGCCGCCTCCCCCACCACCGCCGCAGGCCGCCAGCAGCACGATCACACCGGCCATGGCGCTGCAGCGCCCGTAAAAACTCGCTCGCTTGGAAAGCATCCGACGCCTCTTTGGAGAAACCCGCTCTCCGGCTGGAGCGCCCAATTGTTTCTGAATGTCTATTTTTGTAATTGCCGTGCGCCGGGACCATCCCCGAAAACAAGTAAATGCGGCGACGCTTGTCCCTGCGGCCGCGCGGTAGCGGGAACGAACGACGCGTCCGGAAAAGATCGGGAATGAGGGTTGCCCTCGGGGCCGTCAGACCAGCCGCAGGTCCTTCGTCGCCGCACCGCCAAACACCCGCGCCACCTGCGCACTCGACAGCCCGTACATCCGCTGGAACAACCCGCCCAGCACCGCCCGGTACTCGTTGAGCACCGCGTGGTCGCGGTTCTGGAACAGCGTGGCCTGCGTCAGCGGCTGCTGTTCGCCCACGACGCGCCCGCCCGCCTGCGCGGCCAGGCCGCCGCCGAGCACCCAGTACACGGTGCCGTGCCCGTGGTCGGTGCCGCGGTTGCCGTTCTCGCGGAAGGTGCGGCCGAACTCGCTGACGACGACCACCACGGTCTGGCGCCAGGCAGGCTCGCCCATCTCCTGCGCGAAGCCCGCCACGCCGCGGCCCAGTTCTTCGAAACGGTTGGCCAGGTAGCCCTTGGCCGCGCCCTGCCCCACGTGGGTGTCCCAGCCGCCGACGTCGACAAAGCCGATGTCGAAGCGCTCGCGCATCAAGAGCGCCATGCGGCGCGCGACCTGCTCGAAGCCCTTGGGGCTCATGGCGTTGCGGCTGGCGGCGTCCATCTCGGCCTGCATGGCGCGCACCACCTCGTCGCGCACCTGGAAGCCCTCGGCCACGGGCTGCGCGAGCGCGGTGTTGCGGTACATCGACGCAATGATCTGGCTCTGCCGCGCATCGAGGGCCTGCCGCGCCACGCCCGCGAGCGCCATGTTGGCGGCCTTGGCGTCGTCGCCGCGCAGCACGATGGGCAGCTGGTCGGTGAAGGCGATGGGCGACACGTCGGCCAGCGGTCCGGCGCCGAGCACGCCGGCCAGCCGGTTGAGAAAGCCCGAGCGGTAGTCGCGCCGCGCGTTGTCGGGCGCCACGCCCAGCTCGATGGCGTCCTGCGTCTCGAAGTGGCTGCGCGTGAGGTCGTCGGTGCCGGCGAAGGCGATGAAGGCCGCCTGCTTGCGCTGGTACAGCGGCAGCACGCTCTGCGCGAGCGCGGGGTGCAGGCCCCAGTCGCCGCCATCGAGCGGCAACGCGCCGTCGGGCGTGCCGGGCCGGGGGATGGCGATGTTGGGCCGCGAGGCGTAATAGAAGTCGCTGTTCGCGGTGGGCACCAGCAGGCTGGTGCTGTCGTAGGCGCCGCGCAGGAACACGACGAGCAGCTTGGTGCCCTCGGCAGCGGGCGCGGCGACCGCGCGCGCTGCGGCGCCGGCCAGCGGCGTGGCGGCGATGAGTTGCAGCAGGTGTCGACGTTGCATGGTGGTCCCTCTTTCAACGCCGCATCAGCTCGGGTGATGCGAGCAGGAAGGTGTTCCACTCCGGCGGGCTCTTCGCCTGCGCGAGCGCCTGTTGCGTGTCGGCGCTCAGGCCGGGTTGCAGCGCACGCACGGCGCGCGACTCGGCCAGCGGCGGAAACGGCGGCTTCTCGAGCGGCGCCTTGTCGTCGGTGCGGAACAGCACGGCGCCGCCCGTGCCGATGGCGCGCGCGATTTCGAAGCGGGTGTTCATCTGGCCCGCGCTGGCCCAGGCGGCCTCGTTGAGCGGGTAGCCGTCGGGCGTCTCGTGGGCGTACAGGGTCTCGCCCATGCGGTTGATCCAGCCGATCATCGGCGTGGTGTTGAGCACCACGCGCTCGTCGTAGGCCAGCCGCACGCCCGCCACCACGTAGTGCACGGGGTCGCGGAACTTGCGGCCCAGCGAGGCGGCGAACTCGCGCGACTCGAACAGCGTCTGCAGGGTGGCGGCGATGTCGCCGTCGCTGCGCGTGAAGGTGGCGGCCATGCGATCGACCAGCGCGGGCGGCGGCTCGTCGGCCACGAAGTACACGGCGAGCTTGCGCGAGATGAAGCGCGCGGTGGCCGGCGCACGCGCCAGGCGGTCGAGCGCCTCGTCGGTCTCGGCCAGGCCGCGCACTTGAATGGGCTGGCCCAGGAAGGTCTTCGGGCCGTAGTCGTGCCGGTTCGGGTGGAACTCGAACAGGCCCTGGCGCACGTAGTCGGCGCGCACGGCCGGGCGCATCGCGGGCGGCGCCGCATCGGGCGGCTGCACGCTGACGCCCACGCCGGTCAGCACGCGCGCCAGCTCCTGCACGTCGGCCTGCGTGTAGCCGCCGCCCACGCCGAGCGTGTGCAGCTCCATGAGCTCGCGTGCGTAGTTCTCGTTGATGCGATTGGCGGCGTTCTGCGCGTTGTCGAGGTAGCGCAGCATGGCCGGATGCCGCGCGGTGGCGCCCAGCAGGTCGCGGAACTTGCCGAGCGCGTGCGGACGGATGGCGTTCTCTTCGTAGTCGCCGACCATCGCGCGCACCAGGTCCTTGCGGATGCTGACGCTGAAGTGGTTCATCCAGAACCAGGTCATCTGCTCCTGCAGCTGGTTGGGCGAGTACAGCGCGCGCAGCAGGAAGCGCTGCTGCGCCTCGCGCGCGAGGGTGTTGAGTTCCTGCTGGTAGGCCGTGCGCGCGGCCTTCTTCGCTTCTTCGTCGGGCAAGGCGTCGGCAGCCTTGCGCCGGGCGTCGAGCGCGAAGACGAGCTGGTCGAGCGGCGTGCGCGAGATGGCCATGGCGTCGATCTGGGCCTGCGCCGCCGCGGGCAGCAGACGCGGCGCGGGGCGCAACTGGCGGCCCATCCAGCGCGGCAGGCCGTCGCGCGCCAGTTCGGCCTGGCTGCCGGCGTTGGCGCCCCAGCTCACACGATCGAGCCAGCGCAATTGCGCGGCGGGCGTGTCGGCGGCATGGCCCAGCGCCGTGAGCGGCGGGCCCTCGGGCCGCAGCAGGCCGGTGGAACAGGCGGTGAGCGCCAGCACGGCGGCCAGTGTCACGGCGATCGCGCGCGAGCGGTGCAGCTTCGGAAACGGCATGCGGTCGATCATGAACCGATCAACCGCTTCGCGATGTAGGCGGTTGACCGACCTCGGCCCGCGCTCAGGTAAAGCTGAAGGTCAGCTTCGTTTCAGGACGAAACGCCGGGGCCGCGGCCCTGCGCCTTCAGGCCGTGGCGGTGCGGCTGGGCTCCGCGCCCGCAATCTGCCGCAGCGCGCGCTCGAACACCTCGACCGGCTGGCCGCCGGAGATCAGGTGCTGGTCGTTGATGATGATCGCGGGCACCGAATGGATACCGGCGTCGGTGTACAGGCGCTCGCGTTCGCGGGTTTCCTGTGCGAACTCGTCGCCGGCCAAAATCTCGCGGGCCCGCGCCGCGTCGAGCCCCGCCTCGGTCGCCGCGCGCACCAGCACCTCGATGTCCGAAGGGTTCTGGCTGTCGGTGAAGTAGGCCTTCAGCAGCAGCTTCTTGAGCGCCACCTGCTTGGCCGGGTCTTCCAGCTCGGCCCAGTGCAGCAGGCGGTGGGCGTTGAAGGTGTTGTACACGCGGGGCCGGCCCCCGGCGCTGAACTCGAAGCCGACGGCCGCGCCGCGCTGGCGGATCGCCTCGCGGGCCTGGGCCTGCTGCTCGCGCGAGGAGCCGTACTTCTGGTTCAGGTGCTCGAAGGTGTCCTGGCCTTCGGGCGGCATCTGCGGGTTCAGCTCGAAGGGCTGGAAATGCAGTTCGGCCGTGACCTCCGGCGCCACCCGTTTCAGGGCGGCTTCGAGTGCGCCAAGGCCCACGGCGCACCAGGGGCAGGAGACATCGGAGACGAAATCGATCTTGAGATGGGCGGTCATGGCGCCATTCTTCATGGCGCCACAACCCCTTTGTGCGCGCGGGGTCTTCAGGCCATGGCCTTGCGGCGCTCGCGCTCCGTGCGGGCGCTGGCCAGCGTTTCTTCGCGCAGCCGGTCGTACTCGGCCTTGTCGACCGGCACGGCGTTCGGGTTGCCCAGGTCGCGCATGTGGACGCGGTAGGTCTCGCGGGCGCTCATGGCGGCCAGCGCGGCCAGCACGGTCACGGCGAAGGTGATGGCACCCACGGTGAACCAGATGTTGGTCGAGCCCGGAGGCGCCACGGCGGCGAACAGCGCGGGCAGCAGCGCGGTGAAGGTGGTGCCGATGTTCTGCGAGATGGCCATGGCCGACACGCGGTTGCGGGTGCGGAACAGCTCCGGGTAGAAGCTCGGGAAGGTCGCGTTGTAGCCCTGGTACACGACGCCCCACATCAAGAGCGACATGCAGATGGCCAGCGGCACGTTCTTGATGCTGATGGCGTACAGGTACACGAACGACAGCAG
Source organism: Variovorax sp. FW305-3-2-15-B-LB1 (assembly GCF_058787635.1). Lineage (NCBI taxonomy): Bacteria > Pseudomonadati > Pseudomonadota > Betaproteobacteria > Burkholderiales > Comamonadaceae > Variovorax > Variovorax sp. FW305-3-2-15-B-LB1. The sequence goes on from NZ_JBYSZY010000008.1 coordinate 57,291, forward strand.
GCCCGAGGCGAGTGCGCCCACGATGATCGGCGGCTTGCGGCCGATGCGGTCCGACAGGTTGCCCACGAACGGGATCACCAGCACGGCCAGGATGTTGCCCAGCACGGGAATCCACAGGTACACGTCTTTCTGGAAGCCGATGCCGTAGGCGGCCTGCACTGCGTAGGCCGCGCCGAACACGGTGGCGACCACGGGAATCACGTTCATCAGCGCCATGCAGATCACGCGCAGCATGTCGCCCCAGCTGTCGGTCAGCGCCTGAACGATCGGCGCCTTGGCCACTTCGCCCTTCTGGTCGACTTCGGCGAAGGCCGGCGTCTCGTCGACCTCGCGGCGGATGATGTAGCCGGCCACGATCACGATGAAGCTCAGCAGGAACGGAATGCGCCAGCCCCACGAGTTGAAGGACTCTTCAGGCATGTAGTGCGCCAGCGGCAGGAACACGGCGGCCGCCAGGATCTGGCCGGCCTGCACGCCCTGCAAGGTGAAGCTCGCGAAGAAGCCGCGGCGCCCGAACGGCGCGTGCTCCAGGATCATCGAGCTCGCACCCGAGATTTCGCCGGCCACCGCGAAGCCCTGCACCAGGCGCAGGAACACCAGCAGCGCCGGGGCCAGCAGGCCGACCTGGTCGTAGGTCGGCAACAGGCCCACGGCCACGGTCGAGAAGCCCATCAGGAACATGCACAGCACCAGCACCTGCTTGCGCCCGTGCGTGTCGCCCCAATGGCCGAGCACGAAGGCGCCGATGGGGCGCGCGACATAGCCCACACCGTAGGTCGCGAGCGACGCGATGATGGCCGTGGTCGGGTCGCCCTTGGGAAAGAAGATCTGCGGAAAGATCAGCGCCGCGGCGGTGGCGTAGATGAAGAAGTCGTAGTACTCCAGCGCCGAGCCGATCCAGCCGCTGGCGGCGGCTTTCCTCGACTGGTGCTTGCCTTGCGGCTCTTTGGCGGATGGGTGGGCCATGGGTTGTCTCCAGTGGTGTGACGAAGGTATCGGATGCGAGGGGAAAAAATCAGTCTTGTTGTTGGGGCTGCTGCGCCTGCGACGCCATGCGCGCGGGTGCGTTGAGCGCGCCGTAGGCGTCGTAGCCGCCCACGCGCTGCGCGACCTCGAAGAAGAGGCCGCCGTCGAAACTCTCGGTGTAGATGTGCAGGTAGTCGCCGGCCGCCGAGCGGTCGAACAGCACGCCCGCTTCGCGCATGCGCGCCAGCAGCTCGGGCGCCACGTCGATGCGCGTGGCCAGGTCGTCGTAGTAGTTGTCCGAGATCGGCACGAAGCGCGTGCCGTTGGCGCGCAGCCGGGCCACGGTGTCGAAGATGTCGTCGCAATCGAGCGCGATGTGGTGCACGGCGCCGCCGCCGGTCACGCTCAGCGTGCGCGCGGTGCGCGTGCGCTGGCTCAGCGACACGTTCAGCACCAGGCGCAGGCTGCGGTCGGCATTGGCCACGCCACGGCTGCGGATCAAGCCGAAGGGATCGGCCAGCTCCAGGCTCTCGCCGGGCTCCAGGCCGAGCACGGCGCGCGTGAACAGCACCCAGGTGTCGAGCTGGTCAAGCGCCAGGCCCAGCGCCACATGGTCGATGCGCGTGAGGCCGGCATCGTGCGCATCGGGCGCTGCGTCCTCGAGGATGAAGTCGGTCTCGTACAGCCCGTTGGCGCCCAGCGCCTCGGGCACGAAATGGATCAGGTTGCCGCCCGGCGCCACGATGGCCGGCACGCGCAATTCGTTGGGACCGACCGGGCTGTCGTGGCGCTGCGAGCGCATGGCGCTGGCGCGGCCCACGGCCGCGAGCGGGTCGGCGCAGCGCACGCCCAGCGCGCAGACCGAGGTGCCGTGCGCCTCGAAACGGCGGCGCGCAAACGAGTCCGGCTGCGCGTTGACGATGAAGTGGATGCCGCCCTGGCGGTACAGCGTGACGGCCTTGGAGCGATGGCGCCCCACACGGCGAAAGCCCAGCTGCCCCAGCAGCGCACCGAGCGTGACGGCAGAGGCCTCGTTGGCCGCGAACTCGATGAACGACAGGCCCGAGAGCGCCGGCGCGGGCGGCGGGTTGAACAGCTCCACGCGCTGCGGCTGCACGGGGGCATTCCCGCTGGCGAGCCGCTCACGCGTTTCGCTTTCGAGGTACAGCAGCGAACGCATCGCATCGACGGCGGTGCGGCGGTTCGGCGTCTCGCGGAAGATGTCGTTGAAGATCTCCAGCGACAGCGGCCCGGTGTAGCCCGCGCGCAGCACCTGCTCGAAGAAGCCGACCACGTCGAAGTCGCCCTGCCCCGGGAACGAGCGGTGGTGGCGCGCCCACTGCAGCACGTCCATCGACAAGAGCGGCGCATCGGCCATCTGCACGAAGAAGATCTTCTCGCCCGGAATCGCGGCGATGCCCGCCGGGTCGTCCTTCAGCGACAGCGTGTGGAAGCTGTCGAGGATCAGCCCGAGGTGCGGGTGGTCGGCGCGCTGCACGATGTCCCAGGCCTGGGCGTAGCGCGAGGTGTGGCGGCCCCAAGCCAGCGCCTCGAAGCCCACGCGCAGGTTGCGGCGCGCGGCGCGTTCGGCCAACTCGTGCAGTTGGGCGGCGGCGCGCGCCGGGTCGTTCACCGACAGCGGCGAGGTGTTGGAGCAGCACAGCACCAGCGGCGCGCCCATGGCTTCCATGAGGTCGAACTTGCGTTCGGCGCGCTCCAGGCTGCGGTGGAACTGCGCCTCGGGCATGCCTTCGAAGTCGCGAAACGGCTGGTACAGGTCGATCGACAGGCCCAGGTCGGCCACGATGCGGCGCAGCTCGGCGGCGGTGCCACGGAAGTTGACGAAATCGGCTTCGAACAGCTCGATGCCGTCGAAGCCCGCGGCCGCAATGGCTTCGAGCTTCTGGCGGAGGGTGCCGCTGAGCGAGACGGTGGCAATGGCGCGGTGCATGGGGATGGACTGTAGAAAGAGCCCGGGCGCGCCACAACGCAAATCAGCCCCTCATGATCGATGATCGCACGCTACCGATCATCATTCGCACGAAATAGGGGTTACACCTAGCCAACACGGGGGTGCGGGCCGGGCGTTTTTTCAGAGGCTGCGCCAGTAATCGATCAGCATCTGCGCGAACTCGACCGGGCGCTCCACCGCGCTCAGGTGCGCGGCATCGATGGTCGCCAGCCGCGCGCCCGGGATCTGCGCCACCATGGCCTCGGACATGGCCAGGGGCGTGGCCTCGTCCTGCAGCCCGCCGATCACCAGCGCGGGCGTGGCGATGCGGCGGTTGCTGTCGCGAAAGTCGATGGCGGCCACGGCGTTGCAGCTCTCGATGTAGCCCTGCGCGTCGGTGCGCACCAGCGTGTCGTGCAGCGTGCGCGCGGCCAGCGCGCCCTCGGGCGTGGCGGCGTAGGCCGGCGTGAGCCAGCGTGCCACGGCGCCCGGCGCGATGGCGGCCACGCCCTTGGCGGCCACGGTTTCCGCGCGCAGGCGCCACGGGGCCTGGTCGGGGTAGTGCGCGGCCGAATTGGCGATCACCACGGTCTTGAGCTGCGCGGCATGCCGTACGGCCAGCGCCTGCGCGGTCATGCCGCCCATCGACAGGCCCACGAAGTGCACGGGCTCGCCGCCCGTCTCGCGCGCGATCAGCTCGGACGCGTCCTGCGCCAGCGTTTCCACGCGCAGCACGCCGGGCACCACCTCGGAGCCGCCGTGATTGCGGTGGTCGTAGCGGATCACCGTGTGGGCGCGCGCGAGCTGCGCGGCCACGCCGTCCCACATGTGCAGGTCGCAGCCGAGCGCATGGCTGAGCACGACGAAGGGGCCGTCGCCTTCGCGCACGACATTCAGGCGGGGGGAGGAAGTGGTCATGGGGTGGAGTCCTTCTGGGGAGAGGATGGAGAAGCAGGTTGTGCGAGACGCGGCAGCCACAGGAACGCGATGGCCAGCAGCACGGTGCCGGCCATCAGCATCGGCACCACCATCGGCCAGGCGCCATACGAAAAACTGGTGTCGACGAACAGCGCGGCGACCTGCCCCACACAGAACGCGACCATCATCATGCCGAAACCGGACCACGACACGGCCCGCCCCGCCAGGTGCGGCAGGTCGCCCACGGCGCCGGCCTGCCCGCAGGGCTGGTGGATGCCGTGGCCGAGGCAGTACACGGCGTGGCCCGCCAGCAGCGGCACCGCGCTGTGCGGCATCAGCCAGCAGCCCAGCGCCTGGATCACGGCGCCGGTGATGCTCAGCACCGCGCCCAGGCGCACCGTGCGCATCGGCCCGAAGCGGCGCAGCAGGCTGCGGCACATCGTGGTGCTGAAGATGTAGACCAGCGAGCCGCCGGCCGGAATCCAGCCGTACCACGCGGGCGACCAGCCGAGGTAGCCGATGTAGACCATCGGCGACAGCAGCAGGAAGCAGAACAGCCCGCCATAGGTGGCCGCCGCCACCGAGGCCCAGGCGCGGAAGGCGCGGCTCGCGAACACGGCGCGCGTGCTGCCGCGCGGCGCGGACGATTCGCCTCCGGCCAGCGGCTTGCGCGTTTCGCCGAAGGAGCGCCAGCACAGCGCGAACAGCGCCAGCGAATAGACCGCCATCGCGACCATCACCCAGCGCCAGCCCGCGCCCTGCACCAGCCAGGCGCCCAGCAGCGGCGCCACCAGCCCGACCATGCCCAGCCCCGTGAGGCCCCGTGCCATGACGTGCGGGCCCTCGTGCGCCGGATACAGGTCGCGCACCGCGGCGCGTGAGCACACGAGAGTCGCCGCCATCGAAAAACCCTGCAGCGTGCGCCAGCCCGCGAGCACCGCCACGCTGCCCGCAAAGGCACCGCCGAAAGCCGCGACCACATAGCAGGCCAGCCCCGCCAGCAGCACCGGCCGTCGGCCGAAGCGGTCGGCCAGCGGGCCGCACAGCAGCTGCGCAAAGCCGAAGGCCAGCACGAACAGCGTGAGGCTGGTGCTGGCCGAGCCCAGTTCCTTCGCGATGGCGGGGAGCGCGGGCAGATAGCTGTCGGTGGCGACCGGTTGCGCGGCCAGCAGCAGCGGCAGCAGCAAGGTGAAACTGACGTCGAACCGGCCCTTCTTCGGGGCGACCGGCGCCTTCACTGCGCCGCGGACGGAGCAGCGGGTGCTGCGGGCAGCAGGCCCTTCTCGCGCAGGATGTTCGTCGCGATGCCGAAGGCGTGGTTGGCCACCGGCACGCCGCAGTAGATCGCGGCCATCATGATCACTTCCTTGATCTCGTCGGGCGTGAGGCGCGACTCGGGCGGGCCGTCGAGCGCGGCGCGCACGTGCATGGCGAACTCTTCGTACGCATGGATGCCCAGCATCATCGACAGCACCATGAAGCGGCGCGTCTTGTCGCCCAGCGCGGGGCGGCCCCAGATGTCGTTCCACGCGTGGCGCGTGATGAGCTCCTGGAACTCGGCGTTGAAGCCGTTGCGGTTGGCGAGCGACTTGTCGACCCACGCGTCGCCGAGCACGCGGCGGCGGTTGACGAGGCCGTCTTCGTAAGGATTGCTCGGGGTGTCGGGGGCGGTCATGGCGAGAGTTCCTTGTCGGATGAGAGTTGGGCTTGCAGGGCTTTCACCTGCGCCAGTGCGGTCTGGCCGGCGTTCACGGCCAGCGCCGGGTCGAACCATTCGTCCGCCGCGTCGCGCGGCAGCTCGGCGCGCAGCCGGTCGATGTTGGCGCGCATGCGCGCCGCATCGACCTGCAGGCCGGGCAAGGCGCCGGCCATGGCGCGCACGCTGCCGTGCGCCGACATCAACAGCTGCGGCCATTCGGCCAGCTCGGCCTGCCAGGCGCCGAGCGCGCGTTCGTGCTGCTGCGGCATGGCGCCGAGCAAGGCGGCCACGCGCTGCGGCGCGCGGTGCGCGGCGGCGATGGCGACCATCGAGGCCACGGGGTTGCGCTTGTGCGGCATCGCCGACGAGCCGCCGCGCCCGGGTTCGCTGGGCTCGGCAACCTCGGCCACTTCGTACTGGCCGAGCAGCGAGATGTCGACCGCGACCTTGCCCAGGCTGCCCGTGAGCAGCCCGAGTTCGCAGCCGAGCGCGACCCATTCGTCGCGCTGCGTGTGCCATGTGGCGCCGGGGTCGCCCAGGCCGAGTTCCTTGGCCATGCGCTGGCGCACCGCGGCGCCCTGCCCCTTCATCTGCGCCAGCGTGCCGACGGCGCCGCCGAGCTGCAGCTGCAGCGCGTGCTTCGCGGCGGCGCGCAGGCGGGTGCGGCTGCGCACCAGCGGCGCGGCCCAGCCGGCGCACTTGAAGCCGAAGCTGGTGACCGAGGCCGGCTGCATCAGCGTGCGCGCGAGCATCGGCGTGTCGGCGTGCTGCACCGCCAGGCGCAGCAGCGCGTCGGCGGCCTTGGCGAGGTCGGCCTCGACGAGTGCGACGGCTTCGCGCGTGACCAGCGCCATCGCGCTGTCGATCACGTCCTGGCTGGTGCTGCCGAAATGCACGAAGGGCACGGCCTCGGCATTGAACAGGCCCACCGCTTCGCGCAGTGCCTTCACCAGCGGGATGGCGACGCTGCCCGCACGTCCGCTCTCGCGCACGATCTTGGCCACGTCGAACAGCTCGACCTTGCAGCTGCCGACGATCGAATGCGCGGCGCTCTCGGGAATCAGCCCCTCGGCCGCCTGCGCGCGTGCGAGCGCGGCCTCGAAGCGCAGCATGGCGTCGACGAAGGCGCGGTCGCTGAAGGCGCCCAGCGTTTCGGAGGTGGAAAGGAAGCCTTCAAAAATGCTCATGCGTGTTCCGGTGTTTTCAGTATTTCAGTTGCGCGACGGCGCGCAGTTCTTCAGGCGAAGCCGTGCCGAAGCCGAAGAACTCGAGGTAGGCCGGGATCATTTCGAACAGCATGTCGGTGCCCACCTGCACCTGGCAGCCCTTGGCCTTGGCGGCCTGCAGCAGCGGCGTGTATTCGGTCTTCATGACGACCTCGCCGACGAAGGTCTCGGGGGCGATGCGGTCCACGTCGAAGGGCAGCGGGTCGGTGTCCTTCATGCCCAGCGGCGTGGCGTTGACGACGATGTCGAAGCCGGCCGGGTCCTTCGAGCCCGTGGTGACCTTCATCTGCGGATAGTGCTCGCGCAGCCGCGCGGCCAGGGCCTGCGCGGAGGCATCGCTCATGTCGAACAGCATCAGCTCGGCCGCGCCGGCCGCCGCGATCGACGCCGCAATGGCCGACCCGACGCCGCCCGTGCCCGACACCAGCACGCGCGTGCCCTTGAACAGCCGCCCCTTGCGCTCCACGCCGCGCACGAAGCCCGCGCCGTCGAACTGGTCGCCCAGCAGGCTGCCGTCGGGCCGCTTGAGCACGGCATTGCAGGCGCCCGCGACGCGCGCGGTAGGCGTGACTTCGTCGACCAGCGACATCGTCGTGACCTTGTGCGGCATCGTGACCAACGCGCCGCGCAGGTTCGAAAACTTGAAGATCTGCGCGAGCGACACCGCGTAGTCCTCGGGCTTCACGCCCATGGGCACGACGACCGCGTCGATGCCCTGCTTGTCGAACCAGGGGTTGTAGATCATCGGCGCCTTGAAGGCTTCGGTGGGGTAGCCGATGTGGGCGATGAGCGTGGTCTTGCCGGAGATCATGGGAGTCGTCTTGTTCAGGAAGGTGCGGGGTCAGGCCACGCTCGGGGATTGGTAGCGCAATGGCGTTGCGATCTCGGCGTGCATCGCCGGCGGATAGATGAGCTCGCGCAAAAAGTCGGCGTCGGCCTGCATCGCATTGGCCGCGTCGATGTGGCCGAAGTAGCGGAAGTAGTGCGGCATCTGCTGCACCAGCATCTCGAAGCCGGCCTGTGCGTTGAGCCCGCGCGCCCGCGCCGCGCGCACCAGCGGCGTGGGCTGGTTGCGCAGCAGGATGTCGAACAGCGCCGCGTGCGGTTCCATGCGCGCCACGTCCAGCGGCAGCGCGTCGTCTTCGGCCAGGCCCAGCGGCGTGGCGTTGATGACAAGGTCGTACCCCTCGGGCGCGTTGCTGTCGACCGCCACCACGGTCGCATCGAAGAAAGCGTCGAGCTTGGCGGCCACGCCCGCGGCCTTGCCGGAGGCGGTGTCGAAGAAGGCGATGTGCTCGGCGCCGTTCACCGTGCCGCCCTCGGCCAGCGCCACGCCGATGGCCGCGGCGCTGACGCCCGCGCCGAGGATCAGCACGCGCTTGCCGCGAAACGGCACGTTGCAGCGGTCGAGCGCGCCGATCAGGCCTTCGCCATCGAACAGGTCGCCCTCGAGCTGGTCGCCCTCGGTGCGGCGCACCACGTTGACCGAGCCCGCCACGCGGCCGAACAGGCCGCAGCCGTCGAGCAGGTCGACCACGCGCGGCTTGTGCGGCGGCGCGATCACCATGCCGCGCACGTTGCGCGCCAGGAAGGCCGACTTCATGAACACCGCGAAGTCGCGCACCGGCACCTGCATGGGCACCAGCACCGCGTCGATGCCGTAGCGCGCGAAGGCCGCGTTGAACATGCGCGGCAGCCGCACGTTGCGGACCGGGTCGCCGGGGATGAGGTAGGCCTGGGTGCTGCCGGTGATGATGGGGCTCATGGGCGTGCTTCCGTTCGTCAATCGCTCGTTTCGGGGCGGAACAGCGGGCTTTATAGTCCCTTCGCGCGCAGCCTGCTGACACACGGATAGCCAAACGTTCGATGATCGATCTCTAAAGTTCGTCAATCGATCAAATTGCGGGTTTTTACTTAGCCATTCGGCCCTCGCCGCCGCGCCGGACGCGGGCACACTTCCGCCCATGAACAGCACCAGCCCCGACGACTCGACGCCGCCCGCCGGCCTGGACAAGCGCGACTGGATCGCCGGGCTGGAGCGCGGCGTGAGCATCATCGAGGCCTTCGACGACGCCAATCCGCGCCTCACGGCCAGCCAGGCCGGCCAGCGCACGAACATGACGCGCACCGCCGCGCGGCGCTACCTGCTCACCCTACAGCACATGGGTTATGTGGCCAGCGACGGCAAGCTCTTCTGGCTCACGCCGCGCGTGCTGCGCCTGGGGCAGTCGTACCTCGAATCGGCCCGCCTGCCGCGCGTGGTGCAGCCTTTTCTGCAGCGCGTGGCGGCCGGCACCAACGAGATCGCCTACTTGAGCGTGATGGACGGCGACGAAGTGGTCTACATCGCGCGCAACGGCCCCAACCGCAGCATGAGCACCGGCTATGTGCTCGGCGCGCGCGTGCCTGCGCAGGTGACGGCCTCGGGCATGTTGATGCTGGCGCTGCGCAGCGACGCCGAGCTGAACGACTGGCTGGCCACGCGCCAGCTCACGGTGTTCACCTCGCACACCATCGCGAGCATGGAGCGCATGAAGCTCGAGCTGGCGCGCATCCGCGCCCAGGGCTGGGCGCTGTCGGAACAGCAGCTCGACCTGAACTCGCGCGGCATCGCCGTGCCGCTGCGCGACCGCCACGGCACGCTGGTGGGCGCGCTCAACATCACGATGCCGATGGGCCACGAGAGTTCGGAAGACGCGGTGGCCCGCGTGCTGCCGGTGCTGCGCGAGACGGCGCAGGCGATGCGCAACCTGATCTGAGCCGAACCGGTGGCGCGCGTCGGTCATGCCGACGCTTTCTTTCGAAGCGGTCGCGACAGGCAGTTCCGCCGCGCCGCCTCACGTCACCTGCTCACCACTTCACTCGCACGCCCGCCGCCGCATTGATGGAGCTGCCCACCCGCGCCCCGCCACCCGTGGCCCACTGCTTGCCGAGTTCGCCGTAGAGGCTCGTGCGCTGGCTCACCGCCAGCGTGAAGCCCGCAGCCAGCTCGGTGCTGGTGCCACCAATCGGCGCGCCGACAGGCGTGATGGCCGCCGGGTTCACGAAGCGAGCAACGTCGTTGCCCTTGGCGCTGCGATAGACATTCAGGCGCGCATAGGGCTGCAGCGTGCCGGCGCCGGTCGCGAAGCTGCCCTTGATGCGAACGCCCGCGCGGCCGATCCAGCCGCTGTCCGCGTCCTGCTGCACGAGTGCGCCCGGGATGGACACGTCGTCAAGCCGCAGCCGTTGATGGATCAGCTGCAGTTGCGGCTCCACCGACCAGCCGCTCGCACCGATCGCGAAGGCCTTGCCTACTTCGATCGATGCCAGGAAGCTGTTGCCCTTGCCCGAGACGCCCGCACTCAGGAGCGGCTGCACCGTGTAGCGGTGGCGACCGGCCTGCAGCACCGCATCGGCATAGAAGCCATCCTCAGTGGTGAAGGTGCCGTAGAGACCCAGGTATTGGCTGCGCAGATCGTTGCTGCCTGCGGCGGTGTTCAGAAGGCCGCCGCTGAAGCCGCTCGTGCGGGCGTTGCCGTCGAGTTGGCCCACGTAGATGCCCGCGCGCCAATCCGGGTTGGCCCACAGGTCGGTGCCGGCCTGCAGTCCGGTCAGACGGCCCTCGCCGTGCGGCGAGACGGTGCCGCCCTGGCGGATGTCCATGTCGGTGGAGATCAGCCGGCCCCAGGCGCGACGGTTGTTGCCGTCGGTGCCCGGCGTTGCTCCCGCACCGCCGCGCACATCGTCGTCGCCGACGCGTTGGCTGCGGCTCGCGAGCATGCCCAGGTTGCCCTGGCGCAGCTGATGGGGCAGCGCCGCGAACAGCGAAGCCTCGGCGCGGTAGGTCGGCAGCCCGGCACCGCCGGAAGTGCCTGGAACGCCCGGAGCGCCCGGTTCGGCCTCGGTGCGCAGATACCAGTTCTCGCCACCGCCGCTGGCGTCGCCCGCGTACAGCCGGTACTCGAAGGCCCCGGCATCGACATGGCCGCCCGAGAGCACGAAGGCGTCCTTGGTGGTCTGCGCGGTGGTGGTCGCGCCGTTGCGTGCACTGATCAGCTCGATACCCGCGCCGCTGGTGCGTGCGCCCAAGCCGCCGAGGTTGGAAACCTGCACCGTCGTGCGACCACTCGCGCTGGCGGCAGCACCGTCGAGCACGAGACGGTCGGCGGTGCCGGGGTTGTCCAGCTTCGCGGCCAGCCGCAGCACGCCGTTGTTGCCGACGTAGGGGCCGGTCAACGTGAGCGTGGTGCCGGGCGTGCTGCCCAGCAGCGAGACCGTGCCTGCGTTGTTCAGGCCTGCCATCTTCTGGCTGAAGCCCGCCAGGTCGAGCGTGGCGCCGCTGGCCACCACGCCGCTCGACGCAGCGCTGAAGGCGTTGGCCGCGCCGGCCTTGAGCATGCCTGCGACCACGCGGGTCTCGCCGCTGTAGCTGGCCGTGCCTGCGAGCGTGAGCGTGCCTGCACCCACCTTGACCAGCGAACCGCCGGCGCCGCTGATGGCGCCCGAGATCGTGCTGTCGCTGCCGACTGCGCCGGTGGTCAGCGCCTTCGCGCCGAGCACCACGTCGCCCCCACCGCCGAGCGAGCCGATGCTCGCGCCGGTAGTGGCCAGGTCGATGCGCACCTGCGCGCCAGCCGCATTGGTCACCGTGGCGCTGGCGGCATTCGCGCCGTCCTGCAGCCGCAGCGTGCCCTGGTTGGCAATGACCAGCGTGCCCGCGTCGGCCTTGCCGCCGAACTGCAGCGCCGCGCCCGAGGCGATGCCGACAGCGCCCGTGCCCAGCGCGCCGCTGGTGTCGGTGGCGAGCGTGCCCGCATCGACCAGCGTGCCGCCGCTGTAGCTGTTGGCACTGGCCAGCGTCAGCGTGCCGGCGCCGATCTTGCGCAGCTTGCCGGTGCCGCTCATCACGCCGGCGTAGGTGCCAGCGGTCTTGTCCTGATCGAACGCGACCTCAGCGTTGTTGACGATGTTGCCCTGCAGGCTGGTGGCGCTGCCCTGCAGCACGCCGCCCTTCACGGTGGTGCCACCGGTGTAGGTGTTGATACCGCCGAGGATCAGCCGACCCGCATCTTCCTTCGAGATGCCGCCTGCGCCCGAGAGCGCGACATTCACCGTGGCGGTCATGGCCGCGCCCCCGGCCATGCCGTCGCCCACGCGCACCACCGAGTTGGCGTTGTCCAGCGTGAGGCCGTCGCCCTGGACCGTGTAGCCGTCGACCGCGAACTGCGCGCCCGCGATGCGCACCGCGCCACCGCCACCGGCCCCGTCGACCGTCACGGTGCCGGCCTTGCCCCCGAACACCGCGAACTGGCCCTGCGCCCAGTTGGCGTTGAGCTTGCCGTCCACGTCGGTCCAGCCGTCCTTCGAGGGCTGGGGGTTGCCCGCGCGCCAGGTGCCGCTGCCGCCGGCCACCTGGTTGTCGTGGTACTTGGTGCTGTCGCCGCCGTCCCAGAATCTCAACTCAAGGCCCGCGCGGTTGACCAGGTTGACCTGGTTCGCCACCGAGGTCTGCACCTGCAGGTCGGCCAGCTTGGTGCCGGCCGGTGCGGTGCCGATGTCCAGGCCGAAGTCGGTCAGCGTGCCGCCGTAGCTCATGAGGCGATACAACCCTGGCCCGAAAGTGCCGCCGGCCGACTGCGCGACGTTCAGCGTGCCATTCAACTGCAGGTTGCCCGTGACATTGATCAGGTCGTTGAGCGCGCCACCGGGCACGCCGGCCTGGCCGAGTTCGTAGTTCAGCGTCGCGCCGCCGCCCAGTGCGAGCGCACCGAGCGTCAGCGTGCCGGGGCTGTTGCCCGCGGCGAGGATGCCGCCGTCGGCAACGAAGACCGTGCCCGCGATGGTGCCGCTGCCCGCGAGCGTGGCGCCCGTTTGCACCTGCACACTGCCCGTGCCCGTGGCACTGCCGCTCTTGTTGTTCACGCTCAACGTGCCGGCGGTCACCCGGGTGCCGCCGGTGTAGGTGTTGGCGCCCGACAGCGTGAGCGTGCCGCCGCCCACCTTGACGATCGAGCCCCCGGCACCGCCGGTGCCGCTGATCGTGCCCGACAAGGTGTTGTCGCCACCGCTGCCGCCGAGCGTGAGTGCGCTGCCGCCGAGCACCAGCTCGCCTGCGCCGCTGAGCGAACCGAAGCTCACGCCAGTGACCGCCTGATCGATGCGCACCTGCGCGCCGGCCTGGTTGATCACCGTGGCCTTGTCGGCCGAGGCGTAGTCGGCAAAGTCCAGCACCCCGCCCGCGGCGTTGGTGATGGTCGAGGTGCCGGCGCTTGCCTTTGATTGGAAACGCACCGAGCCCTGGTTGTGGATGGCCGCGCCGCCCGCGTCGGCGTTGATGCCGAACAGCAGCCTGCCGGGGGCCGCGACGCTCACCGGGCCGCTGCCCAGGGCGCCGGTGACATCGGTGGAGAGCAAGCCGCCATCGACGAAGGTTCCGCCCGTGTAGCTGTTCGCGCTGCCCAGCAGCAGAATGCCGCCGCCGATCTTGCGCAGCCGGCCGCTGCCGCTCATCGCGCCGTTATAGGAACCGACGACGAACAGGTTCGGGTCGAAGACGACCTCCGCGTTGTTGACGATGTTGCCTCGCAGGCTCAGCGTGTCGCCCACCAGCACGCCGGCCTTGACGGTGGTGCCGCCGGTGTAGCTGCTGGTGCCGCGCAGCACCAGCGTGCCCACGTCGTCCTTGACCAGGCCGCCCGTGCCGGTGAGCGCGACATTCATCGTCGCGCTGCGCGCGGTGTCGGTGCCCGAGCCATCGCCCACGCGCACCACCGTGCCCGAGGCGCCGAGTTCGATCGCATCGCCCTGCACCACATAGCCATCGGCCGCGAACTGCGCGCCGATGATGCGCACCGTGCCGCCCGCGTTGCTGACATTGACGGTGCCGCCCGTGCCGCCGAACACCGCGACCTGGTCCTGTGCCCACGCCGCGTTGATCTTGCCGTCGGTGCCGGTCCAGCCGTCGCCGGGCACGCCCACGCGCCAGGTGCCCGCGCCGCCGGCGATCTTGCCGTCGTTGTACTTGCCGGCGTCGCCGCCGTCCCAGAATTTCAGCTCGAGGCCCGCGCGGTTGACCAGGTTGACCTGCTGGGCCACCGAGGTCTGCACCTGAAGGTCTGTGGCCGCAACCGGCACGCTGCCGATGTCCAAGCCGTTGTTGGTGAGCGTGCCGGTGTAGTCGATCAGGCGGTAAATGCCCGCACCGAACTGGCCGCCCTTGGACTGCGCCACGTTGAGCGTGCCGTCCAGCAGCAGGTTGCCGTTGACCTTGACCAGGTCGTTGAGCGAACCGCCGTCAGTGCCGGCCTGGCCGAGGTCGTAGTTGAGCACCGCGCCCTCGAAGAGGCTCAGGCTGCCAAGCGTCAGCGTGCCGGCACCACCATTGCCGGCCGACAGCACGCCGGCCTTGGAGATGGTGACCGCGCCCGCGATGCTGCCGTTGCCCGCCAGCGTCCCGCCGCCGAACACTCGCACCGCGCCGCTGCCGGTCGCACTGCCGCTCACGTTGTTCACGTTCAGCGTGCCGGCTGCGATGGTGGTGCCGCCGGTATAGGTATTGGCGCCGCTCAACGTGAGCGTGCCTGCGCCCACCTTGACGATCGAGCCGCCCGTGCCCGAACCCGGCTGCGAGAAGATGCTGCCCTTGTCGCTGACGGTGCCCGAGATCGTGTCGTTGCGGCCCAGACCGCCGAGCGCGAGCTGCGTGGCGCCCAGGACGACGGCGCCGCCACCCGAAACCGCACCGAGTTCAAGCGGGGGCCTGCCCGTCGCGCCCGACACGTCGAGCGTGGCGCCTGTGGCGTTGGCGACCGAGGCACTCGTGCCCGTCGCGGCATCGACGAAGCGCACCAGCCCGCCGGCCGTGTTGACGATCTGCGCACTGCCGGCCGTGGACGTCTGGCCGAAGGCCAACAGGCTGTTGCCTCCGTTGGTGATCGTCGCCGTCCCGGCGCTGGCGCTCTCGAAGAAGTTGATCGCCCCGCCCGCGTTGGTGATGGTCGATGCATCGGCACTCGAATTGCCGCCGAACTGCAACGCGTTCGCGCCGGCCATCTGCCAGGTCGCGCCATTGAGCGTGATCTTCGAGGAAGCGGCCGTGGCACTTTGGGCGAACGACAGCGTGTTGCTGCTGTCCCCGCCTGCGGCGCGGCCCACCGTGTACGCGTTACCGCCGGCGCTCGCCTTGTCACTGAAAATCAACTGCGAGCCGACGCCCTGCTGCTGCACCGCGCCGCTGCCGAACACGCCGCTCACGGTGGTGAAGATGCTCACGCGGTCCTGCAGCACCGTGCCGCCGCTGTAGTTGTTGGCCCCCATGAGGCTCAGGGAGCCGCCCTTGCCAGTGACGGTGAGCGAACCGTTGCCGGTGATGACGCCGGCCACGCCGAAGAAGTTGTCGCCCAGATCGATCGTGCCGCCGCCGGAGCCGAGCGCGACGTTGCGCATGCTGAAGGACGGCGCGGAACCCGCGGCGATGCGCAGGGTGCCACCATCCAGCGCCAGGCCCGTGCCGAACGCGCCGAGGTTGGCGTCGCCCGATATCTGCAGGATGCCGCCCTTGATCGTCGTGCCGCCGAAGAAGTTGTTGTTGCCCCTCAGCGTGAGCGTGCCGGCGCCGTTCTTGATGAGGCCACCGATGCCGCTGACGGTGCCGCCCAACGTGAAGTTGTTGTTGCCCTGCACGGTCAGGCTGCCGACAAGGTTCACGTTCTGGGCCAGCGTGAGGCCGTTCGCCGCGGCCTGGATCGCGCCGCCGTTGCCCATCAGCGTGCCGGTGCCGAAGGCGCCTGCGTCATCGAAGATCGCGACGCCGCCGTTGAGCAGGGCGCTGCCGCTGACCACCGGGCCGTTCAGGGTCCAGGTGCCGCTGTTGACCTGGAGGTTCTCGAAGTTCAGGTACTGCGCGGCCTTGATCTCGCCCGAGCCAGCACCACCGCCGGCGTTGCGCAGCACCAACGTGTCGGTGCCACCAACGCCCGCATCGACCGTGCCGGCGGCCGCGAAGTTGAGCGTGCCGCCCGACGGCGCCGCCACCGCAGTGGCCGGCACCAGGCTCGGTCCGCCGTTGATGGACGAGCCGGTGGCCGCGATGAAGGTGTCGTTGCGCGCCCCGGTGCCGAGCGAAACGCTGCCGTTGATCGTGCCCGCGTTGGTGAAACTGTTGCCGCTGGAAGTCGGGCTCTCGAACGCGATGCGGCCGGTGATCGTGCCGGTGTTCACCATGTTGATCTGGCCGCCACCATAGACGGCGACCGCCGCTGCATCGGCCTCGGCCAGTGTCGCTTTGGCGATAGCCCCGGTGGTCATCGTTCCGTTGTTGGTGATCGTCGTGATGCCGCCGCCGTTCTGCAGCGCGAGCGCCAGGCCGGCCAGGCCGACAGACGCATCCCTGGTGCCACTGATCGTCCCGTTGTTGATGACGGTGGCCGTACTGGCCCCGCCGTTGCCCATCACGACGCCCGTGGACAGGTTCGCGGTGCCGTTGCCGAACAGCAGCGGATCGATCTGGCCGTTGTTCGTGAGCTTGATGTCGGAACCCGTCAGCGTCATTGCGCTGCCGCTTCCACCCGGCAGCACGCCGACGGTCGCCCCGGCGTTCACCGTGACGTTCAGGTTGCTGGCGCCGTTCGCATAGTCCGGCGCCAGCAGGGGGGCGGCACCGTCGCAGGTCACGTCGTTGAATGCAACCGTGCACACCGCCTGCGCCGGAAAGAAGCTGGTCGCCAAAAACGCGAGCGCAGCGCCCGCCACTGTCGCCGTGCCGCGGCCCTTGCCGCAGCCCTTCGCCAGTTCCGATGCAACGCGAAACCGGCCCAGCCGACGGTCGAAGATCACGCGGTAGATGTGATTCAAAGGTCTCTCCTCCAATTTTGTAAACCGATGTTATCTAGCCGATGAACTCGAGGTCCCGTGAACGCGAGAAATCGGTGAAGGACCAAATGGAAGGCGAGGAAGTGTCTTGAAGCCACAACATTCCGAAGCCCGCGCCATTGATTGCGAGTTCGCGACCGGCAGCGCGACGCCATCCCGTTCGACCACCGGGCTCCATCCAGAGAGGCACAGACAGCATTCCGACAGCATCCGCCCGGCAGGATGCGGGCTTCCATCCAAAAAACACTGGAGACAAGCCATGTCCGACCGCTTCCCCACCGACGTTCCCCTGAGCCGCCGCCACTGGCTGCAAGCCGGCGGCGCCCTCACCCTCGGCGGCCTGCTGCCTTCGATAGCCTCGGCGCAAGATGCCTGGCCCAGCAAGTCGATCCGCTTCGTCGTGCCCTTCGCGCCGGGCGGCAGCTCGGAGATCGTGGCGCGTTCCACCGCCGCCGAGCTGTCGCGCACGCTGGGTCAGAGCGTGTTCGTGGACAACAAGCCCGGCGCGGCCGGCAACATCGCCATGAGCGAAGTGGCGCGCGCCACCGACCAGCACACGCTGATCCTCGGCCACATCGGCACGCTGGCCGTGAACCCCTACATCTTCGCCAAGCTGCCCTACGACGCGAACAAGGACTTCAAGCCCGTGAGCCTGCTGGCCAAGGTGCCCAGCCTGTACGTGGTGCACCCCGACGTGCCGGCGAAGAACCTCAAGGAATTCATCGCCTACGCCAAGAGCAAGCCCGGCAAGCTCAGCTACGGCTCGGCCGGCAACGGCAGCGCCGGCCATCTGGCCTTCGAGTACCTGAAGATGACGGCCGAGGTCTTCATGCTGCACGTGCCCTACCGCGGCACCGGCCCGATGGTGACCGACCTGCTCTCGGGCCGGCTCGACGCCTCGGCCATCGGCGCGGCGGCGATCATTCCGTTCATCAAGGCCGGCAAGGTGCGCTGCATCGCGACCGGCTCGGCCAAGCGCCTGGCGCAGCTGCCCGACGTGCCGACCGTGGCCGAGCAGGGCTTCCCCGGCTTCGAGATGACGCAGTGGTACGGCATGCTCGCGCCGGCCAGCATCACGCCCGCGCAGATGGCCAAGCTCTCGGCCGAGACCATGAAGGCCGTGAAGTCGCCCGACTCGATGCAGCGGCTCACGGCCGATGCGGCCGAAGCCGTGGGTGGCACGCCGGAGCAGTTCGCGCAGTTCATCACCGCCGAACAGAACCGCTGGCAGAAGGTGATCGCAAGGGCAAACATCAAGCCTGATTGAGGCAGGCAGGCCCTAGCATCGGCGCCATGCGCATCCTGCTGGCCGAAGACGAACACACCCTGGGCACCTGGCTCTGCAAGGCGCTGGAGCATGCGGGCATCCAGGTCGAATGGGTGGACGACGGCCGGCTGGCCGACCGGGCCTTGCAGCAGCGCGACCACGACGCGCTGGTGCTCGACCTGGGCCTGCCCGGCATGGACGGCCACACGGTGCTGCAGCGGCTGCGCGAACGCGACCAGCGGCTGCCGGCGCTGATCCTCACGGCGCGCGATTCGCTGGACGAGCGCGTCGCCTCCCTCAACGCGGGCGCGGACGACTTCCTCGCCAAGCCCTTCGCGCTGGCCGAGCTCGAAGCGCGGCTGCACGCGCTGGTGCGGCGCGCGCGCGGCGTGGAGCATCCGCGCCTGGCCTGCGGGCCGCTGGTGTACGACGGCGCACGCCGGCAGTTCACGCTGGGCGGCGAGGCGCTCGCCCTGTCGCCGCGCGAACAGGCGGTGCTGCGCGCGCTGGTGCAGCGCAGCGGCGAGCCGCTGTCGAAGCAGCAGATCCTCGACCGCGTGTTCTCCGACGACGACGAGGTGCACCTCGAAGCCATCGAGGTGCTGGTGTACCGGCTGCGCAAGCGGCTCGACGGCAGCGGCGTGCGCATCGTCACGCTGCGCGGCCTGGGCTACGTGCTGGAAGCGGACTGAGTGAGCGCGCTGCGCCGCTTCACCGACCGCCTGCGCCGCACCAGCCTGTGGCAGCGGCTCGCGCTGCTGCTGTTCCCCGCCCTGCTGCTGGTGACGGGCATCGAGCTGTGGATGACGCGGCACGACGCGCTGGCCGCCGCCAACGCCGCGTACGACCGCTCGCTGCTCGGCGCGCTCAAGTCGATCGACGCGAACATCTCCACGGCCTCGGGCGGGCTGTCGGTCGAGCTGCCGTACACGATGTTCGAGTTCTTCGAGCTCACGGCCAGCGGGCAGGTGTTCTTTCGCGTCGCGACCTCCGACGGGCTGGTGGAGCTGGGCAGTGCCGACCTGCCCGCGCCGCCCGTCGAGCCGCCGATGGGCGTGCCGGCCTTCTACGACGCCACCTACTTCGGCAAGGCCGTGCGGCTCGCGGCCTATCGGCGCGACCTGGACCGCGCGCCGGCCGGCAGCACCGGGCGCAGCGTGCTGATCCAGGTCGGCGAGAGCACGCGCTCGCGCCAGGAATTCACGAGCCGCTTCGTGCGCAGCGCCGCGCTGCGCGACGGGCTGATCCTCGCGATGCTGCTGTGCGGCACCGCGCTGGCGCTGGCGGCGGCGCTGCGACCGCTCTCGCGGCTGGCGCGCGAGGTCCAGGCACGCACGCCCGACGACCTCACGCGCATCGCCGAGACCGACCTGCCCGCCGAGGTGCGCCCGTTGGTGGCCGCCGTGAACCAGCAGATGGCGCGCACGCAGGAACTGGTCGCACAACAACGGCAATTTCTCGACGACGCCTCGCACCAGCTGCGCACGCACCTGACCACGCTGCAGATGCAGGCCGACTACGCACGCCGCGAGGATGACCCCGCGCAGGTGCGCGCCGCGCTCGACGCGCTGGGCGCCGAGATCGGCCGCGCCACGCGCAGCGCACAGCAGCTGCTGGCGCTGGGCCGCAGCGACACCGTGGCCGTGGCGCCGGCCGAATTCGACACCGCCGAGCTGCTGCGCGAAGTGGCGGTCGACCTGCTGCCGCTGGCGCGCGCCAAGCGCATCGACCTGGGCATCCACGCGCCCTCGCCCGAGCTGCACGCGGTGGGCGACCGCGGCCTGCTGCGCGAGGCGCTGAGCAACCTCGTGGCCAATGCCATCGCCTACACGCCGGCGGCCGGCACCATCACGCTCTTCGCAGCCGGCGACGCCGCGGGCTGGAGCCTCAACGTGGAGGACGACGGCCCCGGCCTGAGCGACGACGAACGCGCCACCTTGGGCCAGCGCTTCCGGCGCGGCACGCGCGCGGACCAGGGCGGCTTCGGGCTCGGCCTGGCGATCGTGCGTTCCATCGCGCAGCGGCACCGTGGCGACTTGCGGCTGGAAGCGCGCGGCGCCGGCCCGGGCCTGCATGCCATCATCTGGTGGCCCCGGCCTGCGGGGTGAACCGCCGCCCTCCTTCTTCTTCGATGCCACGCCCCCTCGCCTTCACCCGTCGCCATGTGCTGCGCGCGCTGTCCGCGTGGCTCACGCCTGTCGCGCTGCAGGCGACGGCGGCCGCGGGCGATGTGTCCGAGGGCCCGGCGGAATGCGTGATTCCCGCCAAGGCCGGCGGCGGCTTCGCGCTGACCTGCGCGCTGGCGCGCGATGCGCTGCAGGCCGTGCGCCCCGCGCGCACGCCGCTTGCGCAGCGCTACCTGCCGGGCGGCATCGGCGCCGTCGCCTTCGACCGCATCGCGAGCGGCCAGCTCGGCGGGCCGGGCACGCTGGTCGCGTTCTCGAGCGGCTCGCTGCTCAACCTCGCGCAGGGCCGCTTCGGGCCGCACCCGCCCTCGGCCGTGCGCTGGATCGCCACGCTGGGCACCGACTACGGCGTGGTCGCCGTGCACCGCGATTCGCCCTACCGCCGCCTGCAGGACCTGATCGCCGCGCTGCGCCAGGACCCGTCACGCGTGGTCTTCGGCGCGGGCGGCACGGTCGGCAGCCAGGACTGGGTGAAGGCCGCGCTGCTCGTGCGCGCGGCCGGCGGCGCACCGAAGGCGATGCGCTTCGTGTCCTTCGAAGGCGGCGGCGACGCGCTGGGCGCGCTGCAGGGCAAGCACGTCGACGCGTTCCCGGGCGACGCCGCCGAGGCGCTGCAGGCCATCGCTGGCGGCGCGCCGCTGCGCCTGCTCGCGGTGCTGTCCGAAGCGCGGCTGGGCGGCGCGCTCACCGGCGTGCCCACCGCGCGCGAGCAAGGCGCGGACATCGTCTGGCCGACCGTGCGCGGCGTCTACCTGAGCGCCAACGTGCCCGACGCCGCCGTGCGCGCCTGGACCGCCGCCTTCACCGAGGCCACGGCCGCGCCGGGCTACGCGGCGCTGCGCGAACGGCACGGCCTTTATCCTTTCGCCCTCACCGGCGCCGCGCTCGACGACTACGTGCAGGCGCGCATCAAGGCCTACCAGGCATTGGCCGACGAGCTCGGCCTGCGGCGCTGGAAGCCTTGACCTCATCCAATCTCCATGACCGAAGACGACATCACCCAACACCTCATCGACATGCTCGGCGGCGGCCATTTCGAAGTGGCCGACGACAACACCTTCTTCTTCCACGGCGCGGACAACAAGTTTCCCTTCGCCACGATCGTGACGAAAGACAACGAGTTCGACAGCGCCTCGCAGCTGAACCGGCTCGGCGTGTTCCGCCTGAACGTCGGCGTGGGCAAGGAAAGCTTTCGCGCGCTGTTCGGCGAGCAGCCGCCAATTGACATCGACTACACCGCGCTCGACCGGCTGATGCCGCACCCGGTGTACGCCAAGATGCACTGGGTCAGCGTGATCAACCCGAGCGCCGCGACCTTCGAGACCGTGAAGCCACTGCTGGCGGAGGCGCGCAACCTGCTGATCGCGCGGGACAAGAGCGCGTAGTCCACCCCAAACACCGGGCCATATGAAACGCATACAATACATATACGTTTCATACAGAGGTGGCCCATGGGCATCGTCAAGATTTCAGACCTGATGCACGAGAACCTGCGCGTGGCGGGCAACGCCCTCAGCCGGTCGATCAATGCGCAGGCAGAGCACTGGATGCGGGTCGGCATGCTGACCGAGATGCATCCCGACCTCGACTACCGGGAGGTCTGCCAGCTGCTGATCCAGGCCGAGCTCTCGGGCGGGCTGGACATTGCCGCGACAGTCACTGCGGCGCCACCCGGCAAGCCCCGCGCCCCCGCGAACGGCAAGCAGCACTGATGGCACACGACGTTCCACTCAAGTCCGCCGAAGAGCTGGTGATGGCGCGGCGCGCCGCACAGCTGGCCGCCGAGGTCCTGGCGATGATCGAGCCCCACGTCGTGCCCGGCGTGAGCACCGAAGCGCTCGACCGCCTCTGCCACGCACACATCGTGAAGGTGCAAGGCGCCATTCCCGCCAACGTGGGCTACCTGGGCTATCCGAAGACCATCCTCACCTCGGTGAACCAGGTGGTGTGCCACGGCATTCCCTCGGCCGACAAGATCCTGAAGGCGGGCGACATCGTCAACATCGACGTCGCCGTCAACAAGGACGGCTGGTTCGGCGACACCAGCCGCATGTTCTTCGTCGGTGCGCCCAGCGTGCTGGCGCGCCGGCTGGTGGAGACGACCTACGAAGCCCTGTGCGCCGGCATCCGCCAGGTGAAGCCCGGCGCGACGCTGGGCGACGTGGGCCACGCCATCCAGTCGGTCGCGCAGCGCGAGCACTTCAGCGTGGTGCGCGAGTACTGCGGGCACGGCATCGGCCGCATCTACCACGACGAACCGCAGGTGCTGCACTTCGGGCGGCGCGGGGCGGGCCTGGTGCTCGAGCCGGGCATGGTCTTCACCATCGAGCCGATGCTCAATGCGGGCCGCGCCGAAACGAAGCAGCTGGCCGACGGCTGGACCGTCGTGACCAAGGACCGCTCGCTGTCCGCGCAGTGGGAGCACATGGTGGCGGTGACGGCCGACGGCTACGAGGTGCTGACGGCCTGGCCGGACGGCACGGGGACTTACGCGCCGATCTGATGCGCGGCCCAGCCCCGGGGCGATGGCGATTCAGTAGGTCACGGTGACCGTGATCGTGTCGCTGTAGCTGCCCGGCGTCACATTGGTCTGGGCCGGCACCCGCCCATAGACCGGAATGCTGCTGCCGGGATTGCCGCTGCCGTCGACCGTGTCCGTGCCGACGGTGTTGCCCCAGCGCAGCGAACGCGCGGCATCGCGGTACAGCTCGTACTGGATGTAGTCACCGGTGCCGCCCGCCATGCGCCGCTGGGTCCCCGCCACGTTCACGCCATTGCTCAGTCCCACCTTCCAGGCGGTGCTGGGCGGGCAGGCCATCGTGATGGCGGCCGTGCCGTTGACCGCGGCGCTCAGCGAGCTGGCACTGCCGAAGTCCAGGTCGGTGGCCGCCACGCTGACGGTGCAGGCGTTGGAATAGAGGGCCGTGACCTGCGTGTAGAAGTTCGTCCTGCCGACGTACTTGGCCGAACTCGCGGTGCAGCTGTCGGGCGCGTTGCCGCTCTTCATGCCCCAGACGACCTCGGAGTTGTAGATGTTGGCCTGGTAGCTGCCTGCCGCCAGCGATTGCCCGGACGGCACGCGGCCATACAGCGGGATGTTCAACGCGACGTTGCCGCCACTGGCCGGCAGCACGAAGGTGCCACCCGCGCTGGCATAGGTGCCGCCGCCCGGCGGCGGGCCGACGATGCCGCTGCGGGCCGCGTCGGCATAGATGTTGTAGGCCATCTGCGAACCGTTCCAGTTGGTCATGTAGCGCGGGGCGTAGCCGGCGATCTCGTTGCCCTGGGAGATGTACACGCAGTAGCTCAAGTACATGGTCTGGCCGGTGTCGTTCTGGCACGCGAAGCCGACCGTGGCGGTGGTGTCCGTCGCAGCCGACGCCGTCACGGTGCCGAAGGCGAAGCTGGGCTGGCTGGCGACCCAGCAGCTCGGGTCGGCATGCGCGGCGCCCATGCCCAGCAGGCACGAGAAGGCCAGCGCCAGTTTCACGAATCTCAACGTCCACATGTCAACCGCTCTTTCTGCAAACCACCGCTCTCGGGACGCCGCCAGTCGAACTGTGCCCGGCACACCGCGCCGTCGGGCGTGCGCACGGCGAGCGTGTTGCGCACGGCGAGCGTGTCCAGGTACACCCAGCCGTCGTAGCCCACCACCGCGCCACCGCCCTCCTGCCCGTTCACCTGCACGCGGCTGCCCAGCGGCAAGGGCTGGCCCTGCGCATCTGCCAGCGCCACGTGGGCGGCCCGCACGGGCGTGATGCCGAAATGCGCCCGCGCGCCCGACCGGCCGGCCGGGGTGATGAGGCTCTCGGCACGTTCGATGCGCACGTCGGCGGGCAGGTCCATCGGGTCGATCGCCAGCTTGTTGTTCTGGTAGGCGTTCACCGGCACGACCAGCAGCAGCCCGCGCGAGTTGGTCTGCCCCACCGGTCGATTCTCGAGCTTCACGGGCACGCCGGCCACGCCGTCGGTGTCCACCACGGCAAAGGCGTCGTCGATGCGCCGCGCGGCCAGCACCCCGCCGCCCATCAGCACCAGCGCACCGCTGGCGCCCGCATAGGCGTAGCGGCTGGCGCGGCCGCCGCCCATCTCGCTCACGCCGGCCTGCACGCGACCGTAGGGGCCCAGGTAGTTGATTTCAGCCTGCCCGCCGGTCGTGCCGCCGCCCGTGCGCGCGGTGGCGCGCCAGCCCCAGCCGCCGTCGCCGAGGGGGGAGTGCTGCGCGCTGACGGTGCCCACGGTGCCCTGGTCGCCGCTGCGCTGCACGCCAGCGCTCACGCTGGTCTGCGCGTCCCACGACCAGCTCAGGCCGACGAAGATGCCGCGGTCGCTGCGCTTGTCCAGGTTCTGGTTCATGCCCACCGAGACCGAGGTCGTGCGCCCGATCGAACGGAACCAGTTCACGCTGGCGTAGCGCGACGCGGTCTGCCCCACCGGGCGCAGGTAGAGGTAGCTCACGCTGACGTTGCCCAGGCCGCCCATGTCGTAGCCCACGCTCGCGCTGGCGCTGCCCTTGGCCGGTGCCGAGCCGTAGGCCGTGGCCACGTCGCGGTAGTCGCCCTGCGTGCGGCTGCCGTTCAGGCCCACCGACAGGCGCTCCTGCCGCCACAGGTAGCCCAGGCTGGTCTGCGTGCCGCTGCGGCTGCCGCCGGGGGCGTCGGCGTCGTGCCGGCTGCCCGCCAGCGCCGCCGACAACGTGCCCGCCGCGCCCAGTTGCCACACGCCGCCGGCGCCGGCCAGCGCCAGGCCGCGCGTCACTTCGCCATGCGCTTCCACCGTGAAGCTGTCGCTGAGGCCCCGGCGCCAGGTGCCGGTCAGCACCGGCTGCTTGCCGTAGTCGAAGGAGCGCAGGCCGTAGTTGCGGCGCACCACGCCCAGGTCCACCGTCCAGTCGCTCAGCCCGGGCGCCAGCAGGCGGCTGCTGTCGAAGAGCGAGAAGCTCAGCGTGGCGGCGCGACCCAGCGCGTCGGTCACCACCACCTGCGCCGTGCCGGTGCTGTTGATGCGCGGCAGCGCGTTGAGCTGGAAAGGCCCCGCCGGCACCTGGCCGCTGTACTGGCGGATGCCGTCGATGAACAGTTCCACGTCCGAAGGCATCGTGGCCGAGCCGATGAAGCTGGGCAGCGGCGCGGTCTGCCGGTAGGGCTGCAGGCCGAAGTCGCGCGACAGCTGGATGCCGCCGATGCGCGTGGCGCGCGACCAGGGCACGGCGCCGGTGAGCGTGTCGCCCACGCGCAGGGTGAGCATCCTGTCGGGGAAGGCCATGCTCCAGATGCTGTCCATGCGCACGGACTGGTCCTTCCAGCCCTGGGTGTCGTGCGTGCGCTGCATCAGCCAGGTGGTGCTGAGCACGCTGGCGCCACGAAAGGCGCGCAGCTCGCCGAAGGCGCTCAGGCTGGCACTGCCACCCCTGCCCTGGGTGCCGTAGAGGTCGTAGTTCAGCAGCAGGCCGGTGGACGTGCTCAGGGGCTGCGCGGTGACTGCCGCCTGCCCCACCGTGGCCGTGGGCAGTTGCAGCATCGCCAGCGGCGCGGTCAGGCTCAGTTGCTGGCGCGCGGCGTCGTAGTCGGCCACGAGCCCGGGCAGGTCGCGCAGGGGCAGCCATTCGGCGCCGTTGTCGGGCAGGGAGAAACTCAGTTCGCGCAGCACCGCGCGGGAGGCCGACAAGGCCCCGGCCTGCAGGCGAAACGGGTGCAGCCCGCGCGCCATGCCGTTGAGGCTGACCTCCAGGTACAGCGTCATGGCCCCCGGCACGGACTGCGCGGCGGGCGCTGCGTGGGCGGGGAGCGTGGTCAGGGCCAGCGCAAACGGAGCCAGCAAGGCCCTCGCAGCGAACCCGGCCCGCTCAGCGCGCCAGCGGCGCGAGGTTGGCGTCCGTCGTTCTGCCATCGATCATGACCTGCCAGCGACCCGCGCCGGCCAGGGCGGCGGGCGACGTCTTCAGCGGCCAGCGCATGGTGGCGCCGGGCAGCACGTAACCCAGCAAGCCGGTGTAGGCGGCGACGGCGCGGCCGTCCGCGCCGGTGAACACGAGGTCCGCCAGCTGGGCATGCACCCCGCCGCTGTTGCTGACTTCCAGCACGGCCTTGCCGTCCTCGCGCCGCAGGCTCCAGCGCAACTGCGCGGGGGCCGGCTCCGCGCCCGCCGGGGACACGAAGATGGGCAGCGAGTGCCGCATCACGAAGTTCAGGTTGCTCTTCTTGCCGTCCGCCGCGGTGCCCGCCGCCTGGGGCACGGGCAGTTCATCCACCAGCACGCGGTAGGCTTCTTCCGCCGGGCCCGCGGGCGGCGGGCCGTTGCGGATCACGCGCACCAGTTGCCGTCCGCCGGTGGGCAGCTGCAGCATGGGCGGGCTGACGACCAGTCCGTCCGCCGGCTCCATGCGGTCCTGCCCGTCCACCTGCGTCCAGCGGAAGACGCGGATCTGCGCGTCCAGCGGCGCGGCTCCCGTGTTGCTCAGCCAGAGCCCGTCGCCTTGCCGCGTCGGCGCCAGCGTCAGGGTGACGGGCGAGACCTGCAGGCCGGCCGCCTGGACCGCACCGCCGCCAAGCAGGCATGCGCCCCACAGTCCGAGGATGGCAAGTGCACGTCTCACGATTCAGCTCTGGCTCGGTGATTCAGCTCTGGCTCAGTACGTGACCGTCACCGTGACGGTGTCGGCGTAGCTGTCCGGGGTGAAGTTGGCGTTGGTGTTCTTGGCGTAGACCGTGTGCGTGATCGCCGCACCGGTGCCCGTGCCGCCGACGACATTGGCGCCGGTGCCGGTGGTGTTGCCCCACACGGTGCTGTTGCCCGCGTTGGAGTACAGCGCGTAGGGCACCTTGTCGGTGTTGGTGGCCGAGTTGGCGACGGACGACATGGCACCCGTGCCGTCGGTGGTGCCGCCGTTGGTGGACGAAGGCAGCAGGCCGACGGTGTAGGGCGTGGTCTTGGAGCAGGTGACCGAGATGGTGTTGTTGCCCGTCTGGTTGGTGGCGGTGGGCTGCACGGAGGTGCCCAGGCTGATGTCGGAGGCGCCGCCGGCCGTCACCGCGCAGCTGCGCACGATGGTCATCTTGACCTGGAAGCTGGCACCGGCGGTGTCAGCCAGGGCCGAACCGGATGCGAAAACGAGGGTGGCGGTGGCCGCCGCGGCGACTGCGAGCTTGAGCATGAAAGCACTCCAAATGTAATCAATAAGACCTGACAGGTCGGTATTTTGTAATCATTTTGCATACGTTTTGACTACAAAGTGGCGCAAGGATGCCCCACAACCGGCCCGTTTGCCCTCGGATTCACGACGCCTCGGCTCAAATTTCGTGATCTAGTTCTCGTAACAATTGGAAAACTGTTTGCATTGTTTACATTTCCGCCACAGTCAAGGCGCCCCCTGCCTCCGCGAAGTGGAGGCCTTGGTGCGGTCGATAGCGGGTGGGGAAGTGGTCGCAACAAGCGCAGGGCTTGGTGGCGCCCGAGGCTGGGCAGCCTCAGGAAGTCGATGCGGGCCGGCTCAAAGCGTTGCCCGGACCCGCCCGGGCGCAGGCGGCAGGGAGTCGCCCTGCCCCCGCGTCAGCCTCAGGCCTTGGCCAACCGGCGCCGCGCCTTCACCGCCGACGCCAGCCCCTCGAGCACCGGCACCGTCTGCGCAAAGCCGATGCAGGCATCGGTGATCGACACGCCGTGCTTCAGCGGCACGCCGGGCTTCAGGTCCTGCCGGCCTTCCTCGAGATGGCTCTCGATCATGATCCCGGTGATGCGCCGCTCGCCGGCCGCGATCTGCGCGGCCACGTCTTCGGCCACCACGATCTGGCGCTGGTGCTGCTTGCTGCTGTTGCCGTGCGAGACGTCGATCATCACCTGCGGGCGCAGGCCGTTGGCCAGCAGCGCCTCGCAGCTGGACGCCACATCCGCCGCCGAATAGTTGGGCGCCTTGCCGCCGCGCAGGATCACGTGGCAGTCGTCGTTGCCGCGCGTCTCGAAGATCGCGGCCATGCCCATCTTGGTCATGCCCATGAAGGCATGCGGCGCGCGGGCCGCGAGGATGGCGTCGGCCGCCACCTTCACACTGCCGTCGGTGCCGTTCTTGAAACCGACCGGGCAGCTCAGGCCCGAGGCCAGCTGGCGGTGGCTCTGGCTCTCGGTGGTGCGCGCGCCGATGGCGCCCCAGGCGATCAGGTCGGCGATGAACTGCGGGCTCAAGAGGTCGAGGAACTCGGTGCCGGTCGGCAGGCCCAGCGTGGTCAGCTCCAGCAGCAGGCGCCGCGCGCGCTCCAGGCCTTCGTTGATGGCGAAGCTGCCGTCCAGGTGCGGGTCGTTGATGTAACCCTTCCAACCGACGGTGGTGCGCGGCTTCTCGAAGTAGGCGCGCATCACGATGAGCAGGTCGTCCTGCAGCGAATCGGCCACCTTCTTCAGGCGCTGCGCGTACTCGATGGCCTGGTCGTGGTCGTGGATGGAACACGGGCCGACCACCACGACCAGCCGGTCGTCGCGGCCGTGCAGCACGTCGGCGATGGCCGCGCGGCTGCCTTCGACCAGCGCGAGCGTGTTGTCGCGCACGGGCACGCGCTCCTGCAGCAGCGCGGGGGTCATGAGGGGACGCACGGCACCGATGCGCACGTCGTCGATGCGGGTGGTGTCGAGGGTGCTGTCGCGGGAGCCGACTTCAGCGTCGTGGCGGGGGTCGTCGAGGCGGGACATGATCGTGGAATGCTGTGATGTCGAGGGGGTTGCTTCGATTGTCCCCCAGCACGCCCTCCTCCCCAGCTCAGGCCGCCTTCAGGAACCCGTCGGGGTCCGTCGCGGCCTACATCGGCAGCTGGCCTCACAGGACAAAAGCCAGGCGATCACGCCGACGAACGCGACAGCGTCGCCAACTTCTTCCTCGCACTCTGCAAGAGGCCGACCTTCTCGGCGGGCAGCGGCGCCTTCGTATCCCCGAGCTTGATGATCTCGAGCGCCGCGGGTTTCGGCATGAGTGCATCGCGCGGCGTGAGGCCGTTGAACTTCGCGTTCGAGATGACGTGCACCTTCAGGTGACGGTGGATGTTCTTCGAGAGCTTCCGGCAGGCGGCCGCCAGGGTGGCTTCGTCGGGCATCGACTGGCCGTGCACGACGAGCAGCTCCAGGGTGCCGTCTTCGTCCTCCGCGAGCACGAAGGCGCGCACGACCGAGGCCTTGAACTTGCCGCGCAGCATCGCGCGAACCGGCTCGGCCGCGGCGAACGACTTGAGCGCGATGTTGCGCAGTTCGTCGTGGAAGATGAACGCGCGGTCGATCGAGAAGGTCTCGGCCTCCTCGGCCTTCGGCTTTTGCTTCTTCAGGATGCCGCTGCCGACGAGATGCGCCAAGGTGCGTTCCACGTCGGCCGTGTCGAGCTTCGAGCGATGGGCCAGCTCGCTGGAAGACAAGGGTTGTTGGGGCGCCGCGTAGGCGACCATCAAGAGCTTTTGCACCTCGGGGGCGAAAAGAAAATCTGCTGCACTCATTTCGCGGTTCTCTAGTTCTCTGCTTCTGTGGGGTTCTCTACAAGCGGGTTGCATTATCGAGAGCGCCCTGTCTCCCGTGCGATGCGGCTTTCTCCACGGCGTTTTCGCGGCGGATTCCGTCACCGCGCATGGCGCCGGCCTACAGCGGAGCCCGGCGCTCACCGGTAAGAACGGCTGAACACGACAAGGAGCTTCAGCCATGGACCTGAAACAGACGATCGACAAGATCAAGCAGGTGGATGCGGCGCGCGCCGACTACCCCGGCGAACACTTCGTCGTGCTCGGCGCCGGCGTGCTGCTGTTGCTGGCCGCGGGCCGCAGCCGGTCGTTCCTGATGCGAGTCGTCGCGGGCGCCGCCGGCGGCGCGCTGATCGGCCGGGCGGCGAGCGGCACCGGCGGCATCGCGAAGCTGGCCGGCGTGTTGCAGAACGGGGGCCTGGCATGGCCGCGGCGTTGAACTCACGGGCCGGCGACCCCCGACGGTATTGGGCCCCGTGCCTGGGCGTGGCGCTGGTGGCGATGTCGCTCTTCTATGTGACCTTGAAAGACCTGGTGCACGAGAGCGCGGCGCGTGCTGCGCTCCTGACCACGGCAGTCGTTCCGGTCGAGGCCGAGCCCGACAGATCGGCCGCCCGCGAAACGTTCCCGGATGCGGTGACCCGCGCATCCAAGGAACCTGCCACGCTGACGAACACGCACTTCGATCCCCCAGTGATCGCCCCCGCAGCCAAGTCCGTGCCTGCCGTCGTCGAGGTGCACAAGTGCGTCATGCCCGAGGGCGATGCGACCTACTCCGACGGGCCGTGCCCCGCAGGCGCACGCGCGAGCACGCTGCGATTGCCGCGCGACCTGCACGCCTCGGCGAGTTCCTGAGCTCTTGAGCGGCTCACCCCGCCTTCAAGAACACATCGTGGTCCGGTGCGAAGTTGGCGTGCAGCGGCAGCATCGCGCCGCCCAGCGCACACGCCTGCGCCCCCGCCCTGCCCCCATGCAGTTGCGGCGCCCACAGGCCTTCCCAGTTGCACTGCGTGAGCGCCGTGCGGGTCTGCACCAGCAATGCGTCGAGCAGCGCGCGCGACATCGAGCCGTCCATCACCACGTCGGCCAGGTCGAGCACCGCGGTGCTGCTGACGATGGCATGCGCCAGCGCGCGTGACGCGCTGCCGAGCCAGGCCTGCGTGGCTGCGGCGAACGGCACTTCGAGCGCGCGGTCGTCGTAGGCCGCCGTGGCATCGAGGCCTTCGGTGCGCAAGCGTTGCTCGAGCTCCCACAGCGACGCCTCGGCCACCACCTGCGTCGACAGGCCTTCGGAGGGCTTCTCGGTGCGCATCGGGATCGACGCGAGCGCGCCCGCATTGCCGTGCGCACCGGTGTGCAGGTGCGAGTTGATGACCAGCCCGCCGCCCACGAAGGTGTCGACGAAGATGTAGAGAAAGCTCTTGAGGTCGTGCCCGCGCCCCGTCACCAGCTCGGCCACACAGGCCGCCACGGTGTCGCGCGCGAAGCCCACGGGCACGTCGGTGCGCGCGCGCACCTCGGCCAGCAGGTCCATCTGGTTCCATTCGTCCGACTGCGCCTTCGACAGCCCCAGCGTGCGGTGCCAGCCGCCGAGCTGGAACGGCGCCGCCAGCCCCGCGCCCACGTTGCGCGCGGCCAGCGGCCCGAGCCCGTCGCGCAGGCGGTGGATGTGCTCGGCGATCACGGGCAGCAGCGCCTCGGCGTCCGGGAATTCGTAGCGGATCGCGTGGTGCTCGCGCACGCGCGCCGCGAAGTCGATCAGCAGCCACTCTGCGCCGCGCCGCCCGAGCTTGACGCCGATGGCAAAGGCGCCGTCGGGGTTGAGCGCCAGCGGCACCGAGGGCTGGCCGATGCGCCCGCGCACGCGACTTTGCTTGACGATGAGGCCGTCGTCCTCGAGCCGCGCGGTGATGAGGCCGATGGTCTGCGCGCTCAGGCCCGTGAGCCGCGCCAGGTCGGCCTTGGGCAGGCTGGTGTGCACGCGCAGCGCCTGCAGCACCACGCGCTCGTTGAACTGGCGCATGCCCACCTGGTTGGAGCCGCGCGGACGCAGCAGGGCCGACGGGCGCTCGAGGGCATCGGTATCAAGCATGCGCCTCCGCGGGCAACTGGTCGGCGGTCATGGCGCCGGTCATCACGGCCACGGTGTCGCTCATGCTGATCTTCTTCGGATTGAGCACGGCCGCGCGCCTGCCCAGGCGCGCCACGTGGATGCGGTCGGCCACCTCGAACACGTGCGGCATGTTGTGGCTGATGAGCACCACGGGCAGGCCGCGCTCGCGCACGCGGCGGATCAGCTCGAGCACCATGTTGCCCTCCTTCACGCCGAGCGCGGCGGTGGGCTCGTCCATGATGACCACGTGCCGCGCGAAGGCCGCGCTGCGCGCCACCGCCACGCACTGGCGCTGGCCGCCCGAGAGCGTTTCGACGGCCTGCGTCATCGACTGGATGCCGACCTTCAGGTCGGCCATGCGCGCCGTGCTTTCGAGCAGCATCTTTTTCTTGTCGAGCATGCGCAGCACATTGCCCAGAAAGCCGGGGCGGCGCAGTTCGCGGCCGAGAAAGAGGTTCTCGTAGATGGTCATCGCGGGTGCGACGGCGAGGTCCTGGTAGACCGTCTCGATGCCGGCGCGCCGCGCGTCCAGCGGGTTGCGGAAATGCACCGGCACGCCATCGAGCAGGATCTGGCCTTCGTCAGGCACGATGGCGCCCGACAGCGCCTTGATGAGCGACGACTTGCCCGCGCCGTTGTCGCCGATCACCGCGAGGATCTCGCCTTCGCGCAGCTCGAAGTCGACGCCGTCGAGCGCGGTGACCTGGCCGTAGCGCTTCACCAGGCCCTTGGCCTGCATCACGATCTTGGGGTTGGCCACGGTGTTCATCAGCGGGCTCCCTTGCGCGAGAGTTGATCGGCCGCCACCGCCAGGATCACGAGCACGCCCGTCACCAGCACCTGGTAGATCGACGACACGCCCATCAGCGTGAGTCCGTTGCGGAACACGCCCACGATCAGCACGCCGATGAGCGAACCCAGCACGATGCCGCGCCCGCCGAAGAGGCTGGTGCCGCCGAGCACCACGGCCGTGATGGCATCGAGGTTTTCGGTCTGGCCCGCGTTCGGGTCGCCCACGCCAGTGCGCGCCACCGACAGCAGCGAGGCGATGCCGTAGAACACGCCCGCCGCCACGTACACCGCGAGCAGCACGCGCTGCGTGGGAATGCCCACCAGCCGCGTGGCCTCCGCGTTGTTGCCGATCGCGTAGACATGCCGGCCGGCCGCCGTCTCGCGCAGCACGAACCACGCGAGCGCATAGAGCGCCAGCATGAGCACCGAGCCCCACGCCACCTCGGCGCTGCCGATGGTGAAGGTGGTGCCCAGGCCCGTGAGGCCGGCGGGCAGGTCGGTGATCGTTTGCGACGACGAATACAGCTGCGTGATCGCGAACGCGATGTTCAGCGTGCCCAGCGTCACGATGAACGGCGGCAGCTTGATGCGCGTGACCAAGAGGCCGTTGAGCAGGCCGAACAGCGTCGTCACGCCGATGCCGCACAGGATGGCCACCGGCACCGGCATGCCGAGCTCGGTGGCGAACTTCGTCATGATGATCCCGCCCAGCGCCATCACCATGCCGCACGACAGGTCGATGCCGGCCGTGAGGATGATCAGCGTCTGGCCGATGGCGATCACGCCCACCACCATCACCTGCTGCAGGATCAGCGACAGGTTGCCGCCCGTGAGAAAACGCTCGGACTGCGTCGCAAAGAAGATGCAGGCGCCGAGCAGGGCCAGCCACGGCCCGAGGGCGCCCCACGGGATGTGGTGCGTCGGAGATTTCGCCATCGGTGTGCCTCCCTATAGACCGGGGCCGTTTACTTCTTGCCCCAGCACAGCTCGGTGCCGGTCTTGGTGTCCTTGCTGTCGACGCCGGCCACGCTCTTGCCGGCGATGAGCGTCACGCCGGTGTCGACGTAGCCCGAGGCCTTCTTGCCGGTCTTGGCGAATTCGACGCCCGCGGCCACGCCCATGGCGGCCATCTTCAGCGGGTACTGCTGCGAGGTCGCGGCGATGATGCCGACGGCCGTGTCCTTGATGCCCTGGCAGCCGCCGTCGACCGAGACGATCATCACGCCCTTCTCCTTGCCCGCGCGCTTGAGCGCGTTGTAGGCACCGGCCGCGGCGGGCTCGTTGATGGTGTAGACCAGGTTCACGTCGGGCGCCTTCTGCAGGCAGTTCTCCATCACGGTCTGCGCCTTGGCCTGGTCGCCGAAGCTGTCGGCCATGCAGACGATCTCGGGCGCCTTGGACAGCTCGTTCGACTTGGCGTCGTTGGCCGGCAGGCCGAAGCCCTTCATGAAGCCGTTGTGGCGCTGCGCGCCCACGGGGTGGCCCGGCAGCAGGTCGAGCGCGACGATCTTGGGCGTCTTGCCGGCCATCGCGGCCTTGGCGTATTCGCCGATGAGCACGCCGGCCGTGTAGTTGTTGGTGGCGAAGAGCGCGTCGGTGGCGTCCGGCGGATCGGCCGGGCTGTCGAGTGCGATCACCTGCACGCCCTTGTCGCGCGCCTTCTTGATCGCCGGCACGATGGCCTTGGCGTCGCTGGGCGTGATGAGGATGGTCTTGGCGCCGGCGGCGATCATGTTTTCCATCGCCGTGATCTGGCCCGCGTTGTCGCCGTCGGCCTTTCCAGCCCCCGACAGCAGCTTGGCGCCGAGTTTCTTGGCTTCTTCCTGCGCGCCCTCTTTCATCTTCACGAAGAAGGGGTTGGTCTCGGTCTTGGTGACCAGGCCGATGACGGGCGGGTCGGCGGCCAGGGCCGTGGACGTGGCCGATGCGGCAAGGGCCAGGACGGCCAGGGCGGGAACGAAGCGCGGGCTGATGAACATGAGGTTGTCTCCTTCAGGGGGGCGGGCGCACAGCGCCTGCCGTACTTGCTATGGAACCGGATGACCACCCGCCAGCGAGCGGGAAGGCATTCGGACGAGGGGGACTATCGAGCAGTCGACCGACTAAATCAAGTAACTTGAGTTATCGAAAACCCGAGGCCTGACGGGTTCGTGCGGTCAGAGCTGACTGCGACGGAGGATTCCGTGCAGCGCGTAATTTGTAATTCAAACGGTCTCGTTTTTATTGCCGCCCGCTCAATTCTTTGATGATTTTGACAATTGTCATGGATGTTGTTTTATCGTCATCGAAGATGCAAAGAATCGGCAATTCGCAAAACGAAAAATAAAGTTTTCGCTGGAGCCCCACCACTCGCCAGCCGTTGATGCCAATGGATGCAGTGCTCCTTTTTTCGTTGCGATCCGCCGACCCGCTCGAATGAACAAATAACCCGGAGGGATCGCGGCAGATGTTCGGCCACCTTGTGGAAATACTCAGAAACAGTCCGGAAATCGCATTGTTTCTGGTGCTGTGCATTGGCTACGCGGTGGGCCAGATCCGTTTCGGCCCGATCCAGCTGGGCGGCATCTGCGGCACGCTGATTGCCGCGCTGGTGGTCGGCCAGCTGGGCATCCGGCTCGACGACAGCGTGAAGAACGTGTTCTTCATGCTCTTCATCTTTGCGCTCGGCTACGCGGGCGGTCCGCAGTTCTTCGCCAACCTCGACGCCAAGGGCCTGCGGCTGGGCCTGCTGTGCCTGGTCGAGGTGGTGGTGGTGCTCGCGCTGGTGCTCGGCGCCACGGTGCTGCTGTCGCTCGACCGCGGCACGGCCGCCGGTCTGATGGCGGGCGCGGCCACCGAATCGGCCGTGGTGGGCACGGCGACCGACGCGATCTCGAAGCTGTCGCTCCCCGCCGCCGAGATCGCGCAGCTGCAGGC
The DNA here is from genome assembly GCF_058787635.1 of Variovorax sp. FW305-3-2-15-B-LB1. NCBI lineage: Bacteria > Pseudomonadati > Pseudomonadota > Betaproteobacteria > Burkholderiales > Comamonadaceae > Variovorax > Variovorax sp. FW305-3-2-15-B-LB1. Next base: position 92,662 of record NZ_JBYSZY010000008.1, read on the forward strand.
CAACGTGGTCACGGCCTACTCCATCACCTACGTCTTCGGGCTCATCGCCATCGTGGTGGTCACGAGCCAGGTGTTTCCGCTGCTGCTGCGCGTGAACCTGCGCGCCGAAGCCGACAAGCTCTGGAAGACCATGGGCGGCGGCGCCGACGACCCGGACGCCGCCAGCGCCACGCCCGAGATGGTCGGGCGCGTGTTCCGCGTCACCGTGGGTCGTGGCCGCTCGGTCGGCGAGCTCACGTCGATCCTTGGGCGGCAGGCCAGCATCGAGCGCGTGGTGCGCGACGGCCAGAGCCTCGCGGTCGAGCCCGGGCTGCACTTGCGCGTGGGCGACCAGGTGCTGGCCATCGGCCGGCGCAGCGCGCTCGTCAACGTGGGCGAGCTGCTGGGCCGCGAGTTCGCCGACACCACCGCCTTCGACACCGTGGTCGAGACCACCGAGGTCGTCGCCAACCGCCGCGAATGGTTCGGCCGCGGGCTGCGCATGCTGGAAAACGAGTTGCCGTCCGCCGTGCAGGTGATCGGCGTGGCGCGCGACGGCCACACCATGCCGCTCGTGAACGACCTCACGCTGCAGCGCGGCGATGTGCTCCAGCTCTACGGCCCCGCGCCCGAGGTGGCGAGCGCCATCGCGCAGGTCGGCGACCGCGTGATCGCCTCCACGCGCAGCAACATCAGCTTCGCCGCCGCGGGCATCCTGCTGGGCGTGTTCATCGGCAGCTTCAGCGCGAAGCTCGGCGGCATTCCGTTTTCGCTCGGCACCGGCGGCGGCGCACTGCTCACGGGGCTGGCCTTCGGCTGGTACCAGTCCAAGCACCCGCACCGCCTGAGCGTACCGGCCGACGCGCTGGCGCTCATGAAGGACCTGGGCCTGGCCACCTTCATCGCCTGCGTGGGCCTGGCCTCGGGGCCGCAGGCGCTGGCGCTGGTCCAGAAGTTCGGCGTTGCGCTGCCGCTGGTGGGCATCGCCGTCGCGGTGGTGCCGGCCAGCATCTCGCTGTTCGTCGGCCACCGCCTGCTCAAGCTTGAGGCGCCCGTGTTGCTCGGCGCCATCGCCGGCCAGCAGTGCAGCACGCCCGCGCTCAGCGCGGTGCAGAACGCCGCGGGCAACGCCACGCCGCTGCTGGGCTACACGATCACCTACGCCATCTCGAACGTCGTGCTGCCGCTGATGGGTCCGCTGATCGTGGCCCTGGCCGGCCTGGTGCAGCACGCGAAATAAGACAACGACCCGAGACGCTCCACGCCCTTCTCTTCTCTCTTCTTCTCATTGATGCCTTGAAAGGACTTCCTCTATGGAATGGCTGCATGAACTCTTCAAGAAGTCGCCCGAAATGGCGCTCTTCCTCTCACTGGCGGTCGGCTACTGGATCGGCAAGATCAAGTTCGGCAAGTTCCAGCTCGGCGGCGTCGCCGGCTCGCTGCTGGTGGCGGTGATCGTGAGCCAGGTCGGCGTGCAGATCGACGGCGGCGTGAAGGCCGTGCTGTTCGCGCTGTTCATCTACGCCGTGGGCTTCGAGAGCGGGCCGCAGTTCTTCAGCTCGCTGGGCAAGCAGTCGATCAAGGAGATCATCCTGGCCGCCGTGATGGCGGCCACGGGCCTGGCGACCGTGGTGGTCATGGCCAAGCTGTTCGGACTCGACAAGGGCCTGGCGGCGGGCGTGGCGGCCGGCGGCCTCACGCAGAGCGCCATCATCGGCACGGCGGGCGACGCCATCGGCAAGCTCGGCCTCGCCGCGGCCGAGACCGCGCGGCTGCAGGGCAACGTGGCCATCGGCTATGCCGTGACCTACGTGTTCGGCTCGTTCGGCGCGATCATCGTGTGCGTCAACATCCTGCCCAAGCTCATGGGCCGCAGCATCCGCGACGACGCGATCGCGGCCGAAACCGCGATGCAGGCCGGCGTGAAGGTGCTCGGCCCCGACCAGGAAGAAGCCGCGCCCTCACTGGTCGGGCGCATCTACCAGCTCACGAGCGACCCGCAGCGCACGGTGGCCGACATCGAGAACGCCAACCCGGCCACCACCATCACCATCGAGCGCGTGAAGCGCGACGGCAAGTTCGTCGAGGTCAGCCCCACGCTCGTGCTGCGCCAGGGCGACTACGTGCTCACCGTCGGCCGGCGCGATGCCGTGGTGGCGAGCGCGCCGCTGCTGGGCAAGGAGGTCGACGCGGTCGACGGCATGGAGCTGACGCTGAACAAGCGCGAGATCGTGCTCACCAACAAGGACTTCGGCGGCAAGACCGTCGACCAGATCCGCCAGGCCACCGCCGGCGGCGTGCGCCACGGCATCTTCGTGGTGCAGCTCAGCCGCATGGGCCAGGTGCTGCCGATGAAGCCCGACACCGTGGTGCAGGTGGGCGACCTGGTGTCGATCTTCGGCGCCGAGCAGGACGTGAAGCGCGTCGCCTCCCTCGTCGGCGACGTGATCGTGCCCAGCGCCAAGACCGACTTCGTGTACCTGGGCGCGGGCCTGGTGGTGGGCCTGCTGGTCGGCCTGCTGAGCGTGAAGATCGGCGCCATTCCGCTGACGCTCGGCGCCGGTGGCGGCGCGCTGCTGTCGGGCCTGCTGTTCGGCTGGTACCGCGCGAAGAAGCAGACCTTCGGCGCGCTGCCGCCCAGCGCGGTGCAGCTGCTGAAAGACCTGGGCCTGGCGGGCTTCGTGGTCGTGGTCGGCCTGACGTCGGGCCTGCAGGCCGTGCAGACCATCAAGGAACTGGGCCTGACCATCTTCGGCGTCGGCGTGGTCGTCACGCTCGTGCCGATGATCCTCACGATGCTGTTCGGGCGCTACGTGCTGCGCTATGACAACACCGCCGTCTTCGCGGGCGCGCTGAGCGGCTCGCGCAGCGCCAACCCGGCCTTCGGCGAAGTGCTGGGCAAGGCCGAGAACGCCATTCCCACCGTGCCCTTCGCCATCACCTACGCGCTGGCCAACGTGTTCCTCACGCTGCTGGGGCCGCTGATCGTGGCGCTGGTCTGAGCACCGCGCCTTCCCTTTTCTTTCTTCTTTCTTTTTATCAACCAAGGAGTACTCCATGGATTTCGGCGACGTGAAAAAGCTGGGCGGTCTGAGCCCGTTCGAACTGAAGGATGCGCTGATCCAGGTCGCACGACAGAGTGACCGGCTCATGCTCAACGCCGGCCGCGGCAACCCGAACTTCCTGGCCACCACCCCGCGCCACGGCTTCTTCCAGTTCGGCCTCTTTGCCATGACCGAGGCCGAGCGCTCGTACATCTACATGGCGGACGTGGGCGGCTTTCCGCAGCGCGAGGGCATCGAGGCGCGCTTCGAGCTCTTCGCCAAGTCGCACGAGGGCGAGCCCGGCGTGCGCTTCATCGAGGCCGCCGTGTCGTACGTGCGCGACCAGCTGGGCCTGTCGGCCGGCGACTTCATCTACGAGATGTGCGAGGCCATCCTGGGCTGCAACTACCCGGTGCCCGACCGCATGCTGCGCCTGACCGAGATCGTCGTGGGCCAGTACATCCACAAGGAAATGATCGGCACCCACCCCTTCGTGGGCAAGTTCGACATGTACGCGGTGGAAGGCGGCACCGCCGCCATGACCTACCTGTTCAACAGCCTGCGTGAGAACCACCTGCTGTCGCCCGGCGACACCATCGCGCTGGGCATGCCGATCTTCACGCCCTACATCGAGATCCCGCACCTGAACGACTACCAGCTCATCGAGGCGCTGATCGACGCGCCGCCCGAGAACAACTGGCAGTTCACGAAGAAGGAGCTGCAGAAGCTGCTCGACCCAAAGGTCAAGGCCTTCTTCCTGTGCAACCCGAGCAACCCGCCCTCGGTGAAGATCAGCGACGAGGTGCTGGGCTACATCGCCGACATCGTGAAGCAGCGGCCCGACCTCATCATCCTCACGGACGACGTGTACGGCACCTTCGCCGACAACTTCCTGTCGCTGTTCGCGATCTGCCCGCAGAACACCATCCTGGTGTATTCGTTCTCCAAGTACTTCGGCGCCACCGGCTGGCGCATGGGCGTGGTCGCCACGCACGAGGACAACATCCTCGACCGCAAGATCGCCGCCCTGCCCGAGGCCAAGCGCAAGGAGCTCGACGCGCGCTACAGCTCCATCACCACCGAGCCGCGCAAGCTGAAGTTCATCGACCGCCTCGTGGCCGACAGCCGCACCGTGGCGCTGAACCACACGGCCGGCCTGTCGACCCCGGTGCAGGCGCAGATGGTGATGTTCTCGCTGTTCTGCCTCATGGACGAGGGCGAGACCTACAAGAAGTCGATGAAGCACATCGTCTCGCGGCGCAAGGAAGCGCTGTACCGCGAGCTCGGCCTGCCGCTGCAGCCCGACCCGAACTCGGTGAGCTACTACCACCTGCTCGACCTGCAGGACATCGCCACGCAGATGCACGGCGAGCGCTTCGGCAAGTGGATCCTCACGAAGCTGCAGCCGAATGAGGCGCTGTTCCGCATCGCCGCCGAAACCAGCATCGTGCTGCTGCCCGGTCGCGGCTTCGGCGGCAAGCACCCGTCGGGGCGCGTGTCGCTGGCCAACCTCAACGAGTACGACTACGCGAACATCGGGCGCTCGCTGCGCAAGATGGCTTCGGAGTACTTTGCGATGTTCGAGAAGGAGGTGGGGGGCGGCAAGGTGGACAACGCGGGAAAGGCGACCAAGGGCGGCGTCGGCAAGACCACTGTCGTTAAACCCGCAAAACGCGGCAAAAAGTAGCCTCGTTCCGCCCCTTGCGCGGCCCCGAAATGTATGCCTTTGACATACGATCAAAGGCATAAAAGAGGGATCGCAAAGGGGCGAGAAATGATCGTAGGCATTGACCTGGGCACGACCAACAGCCTGGTGGCGGTGTGGCGGGAAGGAAAGTCCGTTCTGATTCCCAACGGACTGGGCGAATACCTGACGCCGTCATGCGTCAGCCTCGACGAGGACGACACCGTGCTCGTCGGCAAGGCCGCCAGGGAACGGCTTCAGACACATCCGGACCGCACCGCCGCAGTCTTCAAGCGCTACATGGGCAGCAACAAGACGGTGCGCCTGGGCAAGCGCAGCTTCAGGCCCGAGGAGCTTTCGGCACTGGTGCTGCGTTCACTCAAGGCCGATGCCGAGGCCATGCTGGGCGAACCAGTTCATGAAGCCGTCATCACCGTGCCCGCGTACTTTTCGGATGCGCAACGCAAAGCCACCCGTGCGGCGGGCGAACTCGCCGGCCTGAAGGTCGACCGGCTGCTGAACGAGCCCACCGCCGCGGCACTCGCCTACGGCATGCACGACATGGGCGCCGAAACGCGCTTTCTGGTGTTCGACCTCGGCGGTGGCACTTTCGACGTATCGATCCTCGAAATGTTCGAGGGTGTGATGGAGGTGCGTGCGTCGGCCGGCGACAACTTCCTGGGCGGCGAGGACTTCGTCGAATCGCTGATCACCCTCTTCTTCGAACGCAACGCTCTGCCGGCGAGCCTGCGCAGCAACGCCCAGTTCATGCAACGACTGGCCGCGCAAACCGAAGCCGCGAAGCAGGCGCTGAGCCTGCACCCGCGCGCCGAGATCGTCGTCGCGCACGAGGCCGTGCAGCATCGGCTCGCGCTCGACGAAGCCCTGCTCGAACAAGCCTGCGCACCACTGCTCAAGCGGCTGCGCGCGCCGGTCGAACGCGCGCTGCGCGACGCCAACCTGCGAGCAGCGGAACTGGATGCAGTCGTTCTCGCGGGCGGTGCCACGCGCATGCCCGTCGTGCGGCGGCTGGCAACCACGATGTTCGGACGCTTCCCCTCCATCGACTTCAACCCCGATGAAGTCGTCGCACTGGGTGCCGCCGTGCAGGCCGGCCTCAAGGCCAAGGATGCGGCGCTGAAGGAAGTGGTGATGACCGACGTCGCGCCCTACTCGCTCGGCGTCGCGGTGAGCCATCGACTGGGCGCCAACACCTCGTCGCACGGGCATTTCGACCCCATCATCGAGCGCAACAGCACGGTGCCGGTCAGCCGCTCGAAGACATACATTCCCGGCTCCGACGCGCAGACCGCCATCGAACTGCAGGTGTACCAGGGAGAGTCACGCATGGTGCGAGACAACGTGCACCTGGGCAATCTCGAGGTACCGCTGCCACCCGGCCCCATTCAGGAATCGGTGGTCGAGGTCCGCTTCACCTACGACGTCAACGGTCTGCTGCAAGTCGAAGCGACGGTGCAGAAAACCCAGCAGACCTTCGGACTCCTGATCGAGGGTAATCCGGGGCTGCTCACTGACACGGAGATCAAGGAGCGACTGCAGGCACTGAGCGAACTCAAGATCCATCCACGTGACCGCATCGAGAACCGCACGCTGCTCGCACGCGGCGAACGGGTCTACCAGCAGCTGCGCGGCGATGTGCGTGAATGGCTGGGCGCCTGCATCACGGAATTCGAACGTGTGCTGGCTACACAGGACAAGCGGCTCATCGCACCGGCGCATCGCCAGTTTCAGGAGCAGCTGGACCACATCGAGCGCGACAGCCATCTGGCGGACTGACCGAAAGCGACGGCACTCATGAGCGAAGTACCGGGCTTTCTGCTCGCACTGGGCCTGCGGCCAGACGCCGATGAGCGCGCGATCCGGCGCGCCTACGCAGCCGAACTGAAAAAGATCGACCAAGAGGCCGAGGCAGACGCCTTTCAGCGCTTGCGTGAGACCTATGAAGCGGCCTTGAGCTGGGTGCGCCACAAGCCTCAGGCCGATGCACCTGCCACGCAGGAGCCCCCACCGGCGCCTGTCGAATCCACTGCGCAGAATGTGCAGCCCGCCCCGCTCGATACAACGCTGGCAGGGTCGCCCTCCGCTGTCCCCCAGACCGCCTCACCCCACGAGAGCGCACACGCGGTGGTCGCAGCGTTTGCCGAGCGACTTGCCGAGCACCCGCCCCGCTCGATCGACGACGCGGCAACGCTGCTGAATACCTCGCTGGAAGATGACCGCCTGCTCGACATGGACGCCCGCTTCCTGTTTGAGGCCAACGTGGCGCATATCCTGGCCAGCGGCTGGCAGGCGGGGCACGAGCACTTGTTCGAGGCGGCCGCCGAAGCCTTCGAGTGGCGCAAGGATTCCGCCCGACTGCAACGACTGGGCAAGGCTGGCCAGGTGGTGGATGCCGCCATCGTGGAGCAGCACGCCCACGCAGACCTGCCCACCGCGCACCGCGAACTGCAACTGAAGTACCTCGACCTGCTGCGTAAACGGTCGAACCCTGGCGAAGAAGCGGTGACGCTCGGCCTCGATCACGTCTTGCATGCGGCGGGGCTCTTTCCCAATTGGGTACGGCTGACATCCAAGACCGAGAACATCGCAGCCTGGCAGAAGGTCGACGCCAATACGGCAAGCTCGGCCTTCGGACCGAGCCCTCGTCGCACATCGCCTGCGACCGATGCACCGCACACACCGCTGAAGCCATCGCAACTGGTGGCATGGTTTGCGATCTTCTGTGTCGGCTCGATGCTGTTCGTGGTGTTGCAGTCGGCTCTCAAGTGGCAGGGCGAAAAGATGCCGGTTGCAGGGCCGCTCTCCTCGCACGCATCCCAGACGCCACCCCAGCGCGCAGCCTCGCCAGCGACAGTCATCCCGACCTCGCCTACCCCACCCACCTTCACGGCGCCCCCTGGGGCGCCCCGCGCCAGCGTCGCCCAGTCCGATGCGCCCAAGGCCGAATACAGCGTGGCGCCCCGTCCCGTCTATCCTCCGTTGTCGAAGCGATTTGGCGAACAAGGCAAGGTCCTCGTGAAAGTGCTGCCCGACAGCGAAGGCATCGTCCGGGGTATCCGCGTGGCACAGAGCTCGGGCTACGAGCGGCTCGACGCCGCAGCCCTCGATGCCGTCAAGGCCGCCCGGCTCATCATCCCCAAGGACAAAGTCGACAAGACGGGATCCACCTGGTACCTGGCGCCCATCAATTTCGTACTGACCGACGGCGCACAACCCGCCACGCGAAAGGACTGGGGCCAGATGGTGGCAGCAGCGGTCAGGCCCAACATCATTTTTGCGGCCGACGTACGGGGCAATCCAACGGTGGAGTTCACCCTGGACCTGGCGCCGAGCGGAAAGATCCTGAACGCAACCCTGTTGAAATCCAGCGGCGTTCCCGAATGGGACAACGCGGCGTTGCGCGCGATCCGCAAGACCGAGTACATGCCACTGCCCGATCAGGGCGCGATACCCGCCCAGATGGTGCTGGCTCTGCGCCCCAAGAATCCATGATCGACTTGCTTTTCGCTGTCGTGACCTGCGTCGTTCTTCACGTGTCATCGGCGGCATTCCTTGCCGACCAACTGAAGATCCGGGTGCGGGAGGTGTCGATCGGTTTCGGGCCTGTGCTCGCGCGGTTCGGCCGAGTCACGCTCAGGCCGTTTCTCTTCGGCGGCTCCGTGAGGTTCAAGGACTCCGAGGCGGAGTACCTCGATCCCGATGACATGCACGACGCTTTCGATGCCCAGCCACTGACGGCACGGCTTGCGGTCGGCGCCTCAGGCTGCATCGCGCTGGTGCTGGTGGCCGCGGCGACGCTGCGCATGGACGGTCTGCGCGCCTTCGTCAATGGCTTCGCGCAGATCGTCGGCGGCGCACTGTCCCCACTTGGCGAGGCGCAGGAACTGCTGGCACAGATGCATCTTGCGGGCACCACGCTGCCCTTCGTCTCGCTCCTCGGCTTCACAGCCGCCAAGTTCGCAGCGTTGAACCTGCTTCCCTCACCGGCAACCAACGGCGGCTTCCTGATCCGGACAGCCTTCTTGCGTACCCGGCTCTTCGGACTCTGGCCATCGCGAATGACTTCGCTCTGCGTGGTCGCCTACCTCGGGTTGCTGCTTTCATGGCTGTGCGCCCTACTGGTCTACCTGACCCAGTCAGGTGCCATCGACCTTCACATGCTCAACGGGAAGTAAATGACGCCCATGCAATCGAACATCGAGGTCCTTGTGGCCTATGCCCTCGGCGGCGGCGCCTTCGCCGCCTTTGCCCTGCTGCCATGGATACGGCGTATTCCACTCGACATGCACAGGGTGTGGGCCAGCGAATACCAGAACTATCAGCCCTTCCTGCGCGACACCTCCGAACTCGACATCTCCAAGGCGAGCAAGTTCGCCATCGTCATCGGTGCCGCCTTGCTCTGTCTCGGCCTCGCATTCGTGCGCGGCGCATCGTTGGACACAGCGATGCTGTGCGTGCTGCTGCTCGGATGGATCCTGCTGACGGCGATCAACGTCCGTCACGAGTTGCTTCCAGACCGGATCTTGCTCGCCCTGCTATGGCTGGGGCTGCTCTACCGTGCATCCACAGGACCGGCGTCCGACAACGTGCTCGGGGCGGTGTCGGGGTACCTGGCGCCGTGGCTGGTGACGACGGCAGTGCGCTCGAATACAGGTCGGGACATCGTGGGTCACGGCGACCTCAAGGCCTTCGCCGTCACCGGCGCCTGGTTCGGATGGGCCGCGCTGCCGACGGTGTACGTCGCGTTCGTGGTGGCTTCGTTGCTGACGGCGATCGTGTTCGCACTGCGAGACGCGCATCACAAGAGAGCCGTGCCATCCGGGCCGGCACACATGGCGGCGGCAATGGTGGCAATGCTGGGGTACCGAATCTTCTGACGGCGCGGCTCAAGCGGGCTTCGACCGCCCCGACGGCTCGAGCACCACCATCCGCCACGCACACAACGTCCCTGCCACCGCCAGCAACGCCGCCAGCGCGAACATCGTGCGGTAGCCCAACTCCTGCGCCACCGCCCCACCGAGCAGCACGCCCAGCACGCCGCCGAAGCCGTAGCCGATCACCGTGAACAGCGCCTGCCCGCGTCCGCGCAGGTGGCCGGGGAAGCGGCGCGACACCACGGCGATGCAGGCCGTGTGGTGCGCCGCGAAGCTCAGCGCATGCAGCCACTGCGCGATGACCAGCGCCGCGATGAAGCCGCCCAGCCCGGCCGTGAGGCCGAGCCGTGCCACGCCGGCGATGCCGCACACCAGCATCCACCGCGGCATCGGCAACAGGCCGATGAGCCGGCCCTGCAGGAAGAACCAGACGATCTCGGCCACCACCGACAGCGCCCACAAGAGGCCGATGGTGCTCTTGCCGTAGCCGATCGAATCGAGGTACAGCGAGAAGAACGCGTACACCGAGAAGTGCGACATCACCTGGAAGAACAGCGAGGCGAAGAACCATCGCACGGCAGGGATGCGCAGCACGGGGCCGATGGGCTCCTTCACGGCGTCGTGCGCGGCCGGCGGCTCGCGCAGGTCGGGCAGCTTCATGGTCGCGAGCAGCACCACGGCCAGCGTGCCCGCCGCCCAGTACGGAAAGTGCTTCATACCGAAGCGCTCGAACCACTCGCCCGCGACGAACACGGTGACCAGGAAGCCGGCCGAGCCGCACAGGCGGATGCGCCCGTAGCGCCCCCAGTCGCCCGCGACGATCTGCGCCATGGCCGCTTCGGTGAGCGACATCATCGAGCTGGTGTGCGTGAACATCACGAGCAGCACCAGCGCGAGCCACCAGGCGCCGCCGTGCCACCACAGCCCGAAGGAGCTGGCCAGCGCCACCGCGGCGCTGAAGCGCAGCAGCTTCACGCGCTGGCCGGTGTGGTCGCTGAGCGCGCCCCAGGCATAGGGCGCGAAGACGCGCGTGATCGATTGCACCGAGGCCAGCAGGCTGATCGTGAAGATCGGCAGGCCCAGGTCCTTGAGCCACAGCGGCAGGTACGGATTGAAGAAACCGATGTGCGCGAAGTAGCTGGCCGACAGGCCAGCGAATGCCAACAGGTGGCCGCGCCCGGCGGCCACAGGTGGCGCGGCGGACACTACAGGAAAGACGACTGCGGCGACGCAGCTTCGCTCTTCTCGACGGGCGGGTTCACGTCGCCGCACTGCGCGCGGTTGCGCAGCACGTGTTCCATCACCACCAGCGCGAGCATGGCTTCGGCGATGGGCGTGGCGCGGATGCCCACGCAGGGGTCGTGGCGGCCCTTGGTGATGACCTCGACGGGGTTGTTGTTCACATCGATGGACTGGCGCGGGCTGATGATCGAGCTGGTGGGCTTGATCGCGATGCTCACCTCGAGGTCCTGCCCTGAGCTGATGCCGCCCAGGATGCCGCCCGCGTTGTTGCTGAGAAAACCCGTCGGCGTGATCGAGTCGCCGTGCGTGGTGCCGCGCTGCGTGACGCTGTCGAAGCCGGCGCCGATTTCCACGGCCTTCACCGCGTTGATGCCCATCATGGCGTAGGCGATCTCGGCGTCGAGCTTGTCAAAGAGCGGCTCACCCAGGCCCACGGGCACGTTCGTGGCGGTGACGCGGATGCGCGCGCCGCACGAATCGCCGGCCTTGCGCAGGCGGTCCATGTAGTCCTCCAGCGCGCTCACGTCGGCGATGGGGGCGAAGAAAGGGTTGTTCGGGACGTGGTCCCAGCTCTCGAAGGGAATGGCGATCTCGCCGATCTGCGTCATGCAGCCGCGAAACACCATCCCGTATTTTTCGGCCAGCCACTTCTTGGCGACGGCACCGGCCGCAACCATGGGCGCGGTGAGGCGCGCCGAAGAGCGCCCGCCGCCGCGCGGATCGCGGATGCCGTATTTCTTCCAGTAGGTGAAGTCGGCGTGGCCGGGGCGGAACTGCTGGGCGATCTGCCCGTAGTCCTTGCTGCGCTGGTCGGTGTTCTGGATCAGCAGCGCAATGGGCGTCCCGGTGGTCTTGCCCTCGTACACGCCGGACAGGATCTGCACCGCGTCGGGCTCGTTGCGCTGGGTGACGTGGCGGCTGGTGCCGGGGCGCCGACGGTCGAGGTCGCCCTGGATGTCGGCCTCGCTCAGGGCCATGCCCGGGGGGCAGCCGTCGATCACGCAGCCGATGGCCGGGCCGTGCGACTCGCCGAAATTGGTGACCGCGAAGAGAGTTCCGAAGGTGTTGCCGCTCATGGCGGGGATTATCCCCACAAAGCAGCAGCCGACTCAGTCGGTGGTGTTTTCCATGCGCTTGGCGAGCGCGCCGAGCTGCAGCTCGATGCTGAACAGCCGCTCGTTCAACACCGCCGTCTGCAGCCGGATCGCCTCGACGATGGCCTTGGTCTGCGGGTCGGAGGTGCTGTCGGACAGTTCCGCCAGGTCATGCAGCTTCTTGCGCAGTTCGTTGCTCATGGGGCCTCCGTTCGGTCGTGGGATGCGTCGTGGAAGCCCCAGTATGGAGGCTCGTCAACGCTCCGGCAATGCGGCGCCGCCCGGGGGTAGGGCGCCCTCTTCCGCATGCGACGCGCCCACCCCGCGCAGCCGCACCGCCACCAGCACGCCGACGAACAGCAGCACCACGGCGCACAGGCCGGCCACCAGCCGCAGGGCGCGCAGCAGCGCCTCGCGCCCGCTGTCGAGCAGCGCGGCGCCGGTGGTACCGGGCAGTTCCCCGGCCAGCGCGACCGCCCCGCCCAGCGTGCTGCGGGCGGCTTCGACCGCCGCCGCATCGGCCAGACCGGCGGGCACGGCATCGGCCATGGCCGCGCGGTAGATCGCCGCGCCGACGCTGCCGAGGATGGCGATGCCCAGCGCCCCGCCGAACTCGGAGCTGGTCTCCGAGATGGCCGAGGCCACGCCCGCGCGCTCGGGCGGTGCGCTGCCCACGACCAGGTCGGTGGCCAGGGTGAACACCGGCGCCAGGCCGAGCGAGGAGATGAGCGCGCTCGTCACCATCCAGGCCAGACCGCCCTGCGCCGGCAGCAGCACCAGCATGCCGAAGCCCAGCGCCGCCACGCCCAGTCCGCCGCCCATCACGTAGGCCGGGCACAGGCGCCGCGTGAGCGCGGGCACGATCATCGAGCCGACGATGAAGGCACCGGCGCCCGGCATGCTCCACAGGCCCGCCGCCAGCGGCGGCAGGCCGAGCACCAGCTGCAGGTACTGCGCGTTGTACAGAAAGAGCCCGAACATCACGAAGCAGGCCAGCATGTAGGCCCCCAGCGAGACGCTGAAGGCCGGCAGCTTGAACAGGCGCAGGTCGATCATCGGGTTGGCCAGCCGCCCCTGCCGGCGCGCGAACAGCCAGCCCAGCAGCGCGCCGACCGCGATGGCCAGCAGCGACATCGCGTCGGGCCCGTGCTCGGCCACCTGCTTGATGCCGTAGATGGCCGCCAGCACGGCGCCCAGCGAGAGCGCCACGCTGGCCAGGTCGAGCGCGCCCGCGTCGGGGTCGCGGTACTCGGGCAAGAGCCACGGCCCGAGCGCCAGCAGCAGCACCATCACCGGCACGCCGATGAGGAACACCGAGCCCCACGGAAAGAACTGCAGCAGCACGCCGCCCAGCACCGGGCCGATGACGGCGCCGGCCGAGTAGCTCGAGATCCACACGCCGATGGCCACGGTGCGCTGCGCCGGGTCGAGGAACATGTTGCGGATCAGCGAGAGCGTGGACGGCGCCAGCGTCGCCCCCGCCACGCCCAGCAGCGCGCGCGTGGCGATCAGCATGTTGGCGCTGGTCGAGAAGGCCGCGAGCACCGAGGCCACGCCGAACGCCACCGCGCCGATCAGCAGCAGCCGGCGCCGCCCGATGCGGTCGCCCAGCGTGCCCATGGTGACCAGCAGGCCGGCCACGAAGAAGCCGTAGATGTCGACGATCCACAGCAGCTGCGAGGCGGTCGGCTTGAGGTCTTCGCTGATCGACGGGATCGCCAGGTTCAGCACCGTGAGGTCCATCGAATAGAGCATGCAGGGCAGCGCGATGACGGCCAGCCCCGTCCATTCGCGCGCCGTGGCGCGGGCGGGCGCCGCCCGGTCGAGGGCGCCGCTCATGGGCCGGCTCCGCTGTCGCTTGCCGACCAGGCCTTGCGCACCTCGATGCTGCTCAAGCGCGCCGAGGGAATGCCGGCCGCGAGCTGCAGCGCCTCTTCGTCGCTGTCGGCCTCGACCAGGTAGAAGCCGCCCAGCTGCTCGCTGGTTTCGGCGAACGGCCCGTCGGTGACCGAGAGCTTGTCGTTGCGCATGCGCACCGTGACCGCCGTGCCGGCCGGCTGCAGCGCCTCGGCCACGACGAGCTTGCCGAGCGCCTGCAGGTGGGCGTCGTAGTCGATGTGTTCGTTGATGTAGTGGTCCATGTCCTGCGCCGAGAAGTGGCTCGTCTGCGCGTCGGTTCCGTAGATCAGGCAAAGGTATCTCATCCGGCATTCCCCTCGGGGTTTTCGATCATTTCCATGACGTCGATGGGACGCACCTCGATGGCGCCATAGCGCGCCATCGGAATGCGGCCCGCCAGCTGGATCGCGGCGTTCAGGTCGCGCGCCTCGACCAGGATGAAGCCGCACAGCTGCTCGCGGGCTTCCGCGTACGGACCGTCGACGTGCGAGCGCTGGCCCTGGCGCACCTGCACGACCTTGGCGGCGCGCACCGGGCTCAGCGCCTCGGCGGCGATGAAGTGGCCGGCGGCTTCGAGCAGGCGGTCGTAGGCCATCGAGTCGGCATTGAGCGCACGGCGCTCGTCGGGCGGCAGCGCGCGAAGCACCGCTTCGTCGCAGTGAACGAGGCAGAGGTATTTCATGCGGAATCTCCTTGCAGATGTGAGTGAGGACATCGCTGGTCGAACGGCGACGGCCGGAATCGACAAGGGGCGTCAAAAATTTTTCGTGTCAGGCAGCGAGGCCAGCTGCCGCTCCAGGAACTGCCGCTCGGGCTGCTGGCGGACCAGCGACAGTGCCTGCAGATAAGCCTCACGCGCGTCGTCGGTGCGGCCCAGGCGCCGACACAGTTCGGCGCGCGCGCCGTGCGCCAGGTGGTAGCGGGCCAGCTCGCCGCGCGCGAGCAGCGCGTCGATCAGCGCGAGCCCCGCAGCCGGCCCATCGCGCATCGCCACGGCCGCCGCGCGGTTGAGTTCGGCCACGGGCGAGGGGTCGAGCCGCAGCAGCACGTCGTACAGGCCGACGATCTGCGGCCAGTCGGTGGCGGCGGCCTCGGCCGCTTCGGCATGCACCGCGGCAATGGCGGCCTGCAAGGTGTACGGGCCGAAGCGGCGCGACAGCAGCGCACGCTCGACCAGCGCCGCGCCCTCCCCGATCTGCCCACGGTGCCACAGGCTGCGGTCCTGCGCGTCGAGCAGCACGAGTTCGCCCTGCGCCGACGTGCGCGCGGCGCGGCGCGCGTCGTGCAGCAGCATCAGCGCGAGCAGGCCCAGCGCCTCGGGGTCGGGCAGCAGCTCGGCCACCAAGCGCCCGAGCCGGATCGCTTCGGCCGAGAGGTCGGCACGCGTCACGCTCTGGCCCGACGAGGCCGCATAGCCTTCGTTGAACACGAGGTACACCACGCGCAACACGGCATCGAGCCGTTCGGGCAGCTCGGCCAGGCCCGGCACCTGGTACGGAATGCCCGCGTCGCGGATGCGCGCCTTGGCCCGCACGATGCGCTGCGCGATGGTGGGCGCGGGCACGAGGAAGGCGCGCGCGATCTCCTCGGTCGCCAGCCCGCAGACCTCGCGCAGCGTGAGCGCCACCTGGGCGTCGGGCGCGAGCGCGGGGTGGCAGCAGGTGAAGACCAGGCGCAGACGGTCGTCCTCGAGCGCGTCGGCATCCGGGTCGGCCTCGTGCCAGGCGGGCGCGGGGTCGGCCAGCGTGTCGGTGTGAGCGGTGGCGTCATCCCACGCGGTGAAGCGCGCCTGCCGGCGGATGCCGTCGATCGACTTGAAGCGCCCCGCCGACACCAGCCAGGCGCGCGGGTTGGCCGGCACGCCTTCGCGTGGCCATTGTTCGAGCGCGGCGCGAAAGGCGTCGTGCAGGGCTTCTTCGGCCAAGTCGAAGTCGCCGAGCAGGCGCACCAGCGTGGCGAAGATGCGGCGCGACTCGGTGCGGTAGATCGCGTCGAGCGTGTCGGCGATGGCCGTCGGTTGTGCCGTCACCCGGTGTCGCCGGCGAGCAGCCAACTCTCGAGCTTGACGAGGGAGCCGGTCCAGCCATGGTTGTGGCCGTCGCGCGCCGCTTCGTCGAAGAACTGCTGGTGCATGAGCACGAGCTCGCAGCCGCCCGCGTCGGGCTCGAGCTGCACGGTGACGCGCGACTCGCGCTCGGGCGTGCTGCGCCAGGCCCAGCTGAAGACCAGCCTGCGCTCGGGCACGACCTCGATGTACGTGCCGCTCACGTCGTGCGTCTCGCCGTCGGCCGCCAACATGGTCACGCGAAAGCGCCCGCCCACGCGCAGATCGACCTCGGCCAGCGGCACGTCGACGATCTCCTCGGGGCCGAACCAGTGCTTCAGCGCTTGCGGGTCGGTCCACGCGCGCCAGACTTTGGCGGGGCTGACGCGGAAGTGCCGGCGGAGCGTGAGCGAGGGGCGATCGGTGCCGGGGCCGGCGGTGGTGCCGGGGGAAGGTTTCGCCATTCGGTGTCCTCCTGGTGGTAGAGAAAGCGCGCCAAGGCATCGAGGCGGCCGGTCCAGAACTTCTCGTAGCGCGAGAGCCACACGGCAGCCTCCTGCATCGGGCCCGGCGACAGCTCGCAGCGCACGACGCGGCCCGCCTTCGTGCGCGAGATGAGGCCGGCGCCTTCGAGCACGCGCAGGTGCTTCATGAAGCCGGTCAGCGACATGCCGTGCGGTTCGGCGAGCTCGGTCACGCTGAGGCCGCCCTCGCCCAGCGCTTCGAGCACGCTGCGGCGGGTCGGGTCGGACAGGGCCGCAAACACGGCGTCCAGGGCATCTGAGTGAACCATGCGGTTGAGTATCTGGAGCGGCCCGCAGGCCGTCAAGCAATGGGCCGTGCGCAGGAACGGTTTATGCATGCTGCATCGCAGCATCATCCCCCGCGAAGGAGCTCCCATGCTGGACCGAACCGCCACCCAGTTCTCCCACGTCAAGCCCGGTGACACCGACTACGTCTCGGGCGGGTTGCGAGACTTCTTCCTGTACCGCGACCTCGGCATTGCGGCCGCCACGCACGGCAAGGTGATCGCGCACCTGGTCAAGGCCAACATGGCACCGGAAACGGGCACCGGCTGGCACCGCCACGAGGCGGACTTCCAGATCGTCATCATGCTCAAGGGCTGGGCGCGCTTCATGTACGAGGACAAGGAGACACGCGTCGAGGCCGGCGACGTGGTGCACCAGCGCCCCGGCATCCGCCACTTTCTCTTCGACTACTCGCCCGACATGGAGTACCTGGAAATCGTCTCGCCGGCCGACTTCAAGAGCATCGACGTCGAGCCGGTCTGCGAAATTCCGCCGGCCACGCCCTGGCCCTGAAACCCGCTGCCAGCGCGGCTTCGCACGCCGATAAACTCCTCGCGTCTCACCAGAAACGACAACAACCGAGGAGAGAGAACTTGCGTATTCATACTGCCCGCCTGACGGCCGGCTTGCTGTTCGCGTGCGCCCTGACGGCCACCAACCTCAGCAACGCCGCATCCCCCACCACTGCCCCCACAGCCTCGACAGCGAGCTCGCTCGAAGCTGAGCAGGAAGCCGCCTTCAAGGCGGCTAAAGCGGTAGAGAAAGCCGGCCCCGCCGACATCACGCTGCGCGACCAGGCCCACCTGAAGCTGCCCGCCGGCTACGTCTGGGTGCCGACGCCCGCCGCCGCGCAGCTCATGCGCAGCATGGGCAACCGCACCGACGACACCTTCATCGGCGCGATCTTTCCCGCGGACGACGGCGACTGGATGGCGGTCGTGAAGTTCGTGAAAGAGGGCTACATCAAGGACGACGACGCCAAGGACTGGAACGCCGACGAGCTGCTCACCAGCCTGAAGGAAGGCACCGAGGCCGCGAACGAGGAACGTGCCAAGCGCGGCATCCCGGGCATCGAGGTCACGGGCTGGGCGCAGAAGCCGCAGTACGACGCCGCGACGCACCGGCTGGTGTGGTCGGCCCTGTCGAAGAAGAAGGGCAGCGACGGCGGCAACCCCGGCGTCAACTACAACACCTACGCGCTGGGCCGCGAGGGCTACCTGAGCCTGAACCTCATCACCAACGCGAACGACCTCGAGAAGTACAAGCCCGACGCCACCAAGCTGCTCGGCGCGCTGCAGTACGACGATGGCAAGAAGTACGCGGACTTCAATGCGTCCACCGACAAGGTCGCCGCCTACGGCCTGGCCGCGCTGGTGGCCGGCGCCGCCGCGAAGAAGCTGGGCCTGTTCGCGGTCGCCCTCGCCTTCCTGGCCAAGTTCGCGAAGGTCGCCGTGGTGGCGGGCGGCGCGGCGCTGTGGGGCCTCACGAAGCTCTTCAAGAAGAAGAGCTGAGCCTGCAGCAGCCCGCCGCGCTCAGCGGCCCGAGAAGCGCGGCGCGCGCTTCTCTGTGAAGGCCTTCACGCCTTCGCGCCCATCCGCGCTGCCCGCGCGCTGGCGCAGCAGGCGGTGCTCCATCTCGAAGTGTTCTTCGATCGGGCGCACGGTGGCACCGCCGCACAGCGCCTTGATGCCCGCGAACGATGCGGTGGCACCGTTCGCCAGCCGCGTCACCAGCGCTTCGGCGGCCGCCGCCAGTTCGGCGTCCGGGTACAGCGCATCGACCGCACCCGCCGCCAGGCAGCGCGCGCTGTCGATCGCGTCGCTCAGCATCAGCCACTGCTGCGCGCGCACCGGCCCGATGCGGCGCGACAGGAAATACGAACTCCCCGCGTCCGGCGAGAGCCCGATGGCCGCGTAGCCCGTGCGCAGCTTCATCGACTCGGTGGCGAGCACGAAGTCGCCGCACAGCGCCAGCCCCACGCCGGCGCCGCCGACCGTGCCGTTCACCGCCACCACCAGCGGCGCCGGGTTCTGGGCCAGCCGCAGCAGCGCGGGATGCAGCCGGTCGAGGATGGCGTCGACCAGTTCGGGCAGCTTGTCGCCGGCCGCCACGAAGCTGTCGATGTCGCCGCCCGCGCAGAACACGCGGCCCTCGCCTGTCAGCAGGATGGCGCGCGGCGCCGCTTCGAGCACTTCGTCGATGGCGCGCGCCAGCGCGTGGCTGCTTGCCAGCGAGACCGAGTTGGCGCGCTCGGGCCGCTTCAGCACGATGCGGCCGATGCCGTCCTGCACGCCCCAGGCAATGCCTTCTTCGAACTGCATCTCAGATCCCCGTGAGCCCGCCGGTGCACATGAGCGTCTGGCCGCTCACGTAGTCCGACTCGGGCGCGCACAGCAGGTACACCGCGCCGGCCGCCTCTTCGGGCGTGCCGCCGCGGCCCAGCGGGATCGACTGCTCCATCATCGCCAGCAGGCCAGGGTTGACGCCGACCTTGATCTCGCGCCCCTCGATGTTCGCGGTGGTGGCCTCGGCCGTGCTGGCCGTGAGCCGCGTCTGGATGAAGCCGAAGGCCACGCAGTTCACCGTGACGTTCATGCGGCCCCACTCCTTGGCCAGCGTCTGCGTCATGCCGACGATGCCGGCCTTGGCGGTCGAATAGTTGGCCTGGCCCGCATTGCCGAAGAGCCCGGCCACCGACGAGATGTTGACCACCTTGCGCACCACGCGCCGGCCCGCTTCGCCCTCGGTTTTCGCCAGCGCGCGGATCACGGGCTGTGCGGCGCGCAGGATGCGAAACGGCGCCGTCAGGTGCACGTCGATCATGGCGTACCACTGCTCGTCGGTCATCTTCTGCACGACGCTGTCCCAGGTGTAGCCGGCGTTGTTGACGATGATGTCCAGGCCCTTGAACTCGTTCACCGCCGTGCCGACGAAGCGCTCGGCGAAGTCCGGCGCCGACACGCTGCCGACGCAGGCCACCGCCTGCCCGCCCGCGGCGCGGATGGCCTGCACGGTCTCTTCGGCCGGTGCGGCGTCGAGGTCGTTGACGACGACGCGTGCGCCTTCGCTGGCCAGCTTGAGCGCGATCGCGCGGCCGATGCCGCGGCCCGAGCCGGTGATGAGGGCGACCTTGCCTTCGAGTTTGGGTGTCATGTCTCTTCTCTCTTCTTTCTTTCGTTCGTTCAAGGGGTCAGCGCAGCGCCACCAGGGCTTCGCCCGCGATGCGCGTCTGGCCGTGCTGGTTGGCGCTGAGCACTTCCACGCGCACGCAGCGCTCACCGTTGTGTTCCAGCTTCTCGACCACGCGGCCGGTGCAGCGCACGGCATGGCCCAGGTGCGTGATGCCCTGGAAGCGCACGTCGAAGCGGCGCAACTGCGCCTGTGGCACCCACTGCGTGAGCAGCCGGCCGAGCCAGGCCATGCCCAGCATGCCCTGCGCGAACACGTCGGGCATGCCCGAGCGGCGTGCCATGTCGGTGTCGATGTGGATCGGGTTGTGGTCGCCCGAAGCGCCCGCGAAGAGCGCGAGCGTCGTGCGGTTCACCGGTGGGAGCTGCAGCGCGGGAAGTTCGTCGCCGACCTGCACGGTGTCGTAGCGGAGGGTCATCGCAGGTTCTTTCTTCAGTGGCGGCAGACGATGACCGTGCGCAGCTCGGCCACGAGTTCGTCGCGCTGGTTGGTGGCGCGCGAGGTCTTCACGACGAATTCGAGCGCGCCGTTCTTCTTGTCGTAGATGTCGCTGATGGTGGAACGCACCGTCACCGTATCTCCCACGCAGGCGGGGCGGTGGTAGCTGAAGCTCTGCTCGCCATGCAGCAGCTTCGACAACGGAATCTGCAGGTCGGTGAGCAGCTGGTCCGACGCACCCGAGTCCAGTTCGGCGGCGAACAGGAAAGTGGGCGGTGCCGGCAGGTCGGGGTAACCCGCATCGCGCGCCGCAGCGGCATCGGTGTAGACCGGATCGGTCTCGCCGATGGCCTTGGCGAAGAACTGCAGCCGGCTGCGCTCGATGGGCAGCACCGAGGCGGGCAGCTCGTGGCCGATCCATTTCTTGTCGATCATGGGTGGCCCTGCCCTCAGACGCGTTCGTACAGCGTGACCACGCAGGCGCCGCCCAAGCCGAGGTTGTGCTGCAGCGCCATCCGCGCACCTTCGACCTGGCGCTTCTCGGCCGTGCCGCGCAGCTGCTGGACCAGCTCCGTGCATTGCGCGAGCCCTGTCGCACCGAGCGGGTGGCCCTTCGACAGCAGCCCGCCGGACGGGTTGGTGACGACCTTGCCGCCGTAGGTGTTGTCGCCATCGACCACGAACTTCTCCGCGCCGCCGACCGGGCACAGGCCCAGCGCTTCGTAGCTGATGAGTTCGTTGTGCGCAAAGCAGTCGTGCAGCTCGACCACGTCGATGTCCTGCGGGCCGACACCGGCCGCGTCGTAGACCTTCTGCGCGGCTTCCTGCGCCATGCTGAAGCCGACCACCTCGCGCATGTCGCGCGCCTCGAAGGTGATGGCGCGGTCGGTGGTCATGGCCTGGGCCTTGATGCGCACGCTGCGGTCCAGCCCGTGGCGTTCGGCGAAGCGCGGCGAGCAGACGATGGCGGCTGCGGCGCCGCAAGTCGGCGGGCAGGCCATGAGCCGCGTCATCACGCCGGGCCACATCACGGGCGCGGCCATCACCTCGTCTTCGGTGACGACGGTGCGGAACAGCGCCACCGGGTTGTTCGACGCATGGCGGCTGGCCTTGGCGCGGATCTTCGCGAAGGTCGACATCTGCGTGCCGTACTGCTGCATGTGCGCCAGGCCGGCGCCGCCGAAGTAGCGCAGCGCCAGCGGCACCTGCTCGTTGCCGACCAGCTCGTCGGTGATCGACTCGAAGTGATCGAACGGGCTCGGGCGGTCGTTGAACACCGCGCCCAGCGCGCCGGGGCTCATGTGCTCGAAGCCCAGCGCCAGCACGCAGTCGGCCGCACCGCTGGCCACTGCCTGGCGCGCGAGGAACAGCGCGGTCGAGCCGGTGGAGCAGTTGTTGTTGACGTTGACGACCGGAATGCCGGTCATGCCCACTTCGTACAGCGCGCGCTGGCCGGCGGTCGAATCGCCGTACACGTAGCCGACGTAGGCCTGCTGCACCAGCTCGTAGCCGATGCCGGCGTCTTTCAAGGCGGCGTTGGTGGCGTGCGCGGCCATCTGCGGGTAGGGCTGGTTCGCGCCCGGCTTGGTGAAGGGGATCATGCCGACACCGACGACGTGGACATCCTGGCTCATGAGGGGCTCCTGAAGTGAATGAGTGAGTGAAATGGGAAGAGGAACAGGGCTCAGGCTACGCTTCGTTGGCGCCCTTGCCAAAACGGTTCGCGCAACCGGGTCTTGAGCACCTTGCCCGCACCCGACAGCGGCAGCGCCTCGACCACCGCCACGCTGCGCGGGCATTTGTAGTTGGCGATCAGCGCCTTGCAATGCGCAATGAGGGCGTCGGCCGCCAGCTGCTGGCCCGGCTTGAGCACCAGCACCGCATGCACGGCCTCGCCCCACTCCTCGCTGGGGATGCCGATGACCGCGCAGGCCGCCACGGCCGGGTGCTGGTTGATGGCGTTCTCGACCTCGGCCGAATAGATGTTCTCGCCGCCGCTGATGATCATGTCCTTCAGGCGGTCGACCACGAAGATGTAGCCGTCGTCGTCCATGTAGGCGCCGTCGCCCGTGTGCATCCAGCCGCCGCGCACGGCTGCGGCCGTCTGCGCGGGCTGGTTCCAGTAGCCCTGCATCACGTTGGGGCCGCGCACCGCGACCTCGCCCACCGTGCCGCGCGGCACCTCGAGGCCCTCGGCGTCGACGATGCGCACCTCGGTGCAGTAGCTGGCGCGGCCGGCCGAGCGCAGCTTGCCCCGGCGCTGGCCTTCGGCCGTGTGGTTGCGCGCGGGGTTGACGGTGGCCAGCGGCGACAGCTCGGTCATGCCGTAGGCCTGCACGAAGTCCACGCCCGGGAAGGCCGCCATCGCGCGGGTCAGCACCGCCTCCGAGATCGGCGAGGCGCCGTAGGTGATGCACTTCAGGCTGCCGAGGTCGCGCGGCTCGCGCATCGCCGGATGGTCCACCAGCATCTGGATCATGGTGGGCACTAGCAGCGCGTGCGTGACGCGGTCTTGTTCAATGGCGTTCAGCACCGCCTCGGGGTTGAAGGCCGGGATGATCGCGTGCGTGTTGCCCTCCAGCCAGTGCGGCGCGGCCAGGCCCATGTCGGCCAGGTGGAACATCGGCGCGGCATGCAGGTAGCAGCCCTCGGGCGAGGCCAGGCCTTCGGCATGCAAGGCCAGCCCCGAGCTGCCCATGTTGGTGTGGCTCAGCATCACGCCCTTGGGAAAACCCGTGGTGCCGCCGGTGTAGAAGATGCCGGCCAGATCGTCGTCGCAGCGGCCGGCGTCGGGCACGGGCGAGACGGCCTCCAGCAGCGCCTCGTAGCCGAGCATGCCGGGCGGCGTGGGGCCGTCGCCGCAGTAGATCACCTCGCGCAGGCTGGTCGCCTGCCCGCGCATCTGCTCGACCACCGCGCGGAAGGTGTCGTCCACCAGCAGCAGCGTGGAGCCCGAGTCGTCCAGCGAGTACAAAATTTCGGCCGCCGACCAGCGGATGTTGCAGGGGTTGAGCACGCCGCCGCCCCAGGGCACGGCCATCTGGTATTCGAGGTAGCGCGCCGAGTTGAGCGCCAGCATGGCGACGCGGTCACCCGCCTGCATGCCGAGCCCCTGCAGGGCGCCCGCCAGGCGCGCGACGCGCTCGGCATACGCACGAAAGCTCAGGGTACGGCCGGAAGCGCGCACGGCGATCCGGTCGGGGTGCTGCTGCACGCTGCGGTGCAGCGACTGGGTCTGGTACATGGCGGTTGTCTCCGTTCGGTTCTTGTGTAGGCGCATGGTAGAAACCGCGCCGTGCCGCGGCGATTGCGCTTCGCATCGCCCGCATGGCAGAAAACCTCAATCGACACCCGCGCCGCCACCGGGTCTGATCTGCTCACGCATGCTGCAACCGCCTGTCACCATCCCGATCGTGTTCGTCCAGGGCATGCTCTCGGGCGTGCGTGCGCGCGGCGACGACGCGCCCATCTGCATCGACACCGCGCTGCAGGACGCCGGCATCGCCCCCGCCCTGCTCGACGCGCCGGGCGCGCGCGTCACGGCCGAGCAGTACGTGGCGCTGTTCGCGCTGCTGATGGAGCGGCTGGACGACGAGGCCCTGTGCTTCCTGTCGCGCCGCCTGCGCCGGGGCAGCTTCGCGCTCATGACGCGCGCCACCCTGGGCGCCCCCACGCTCGAAGTGGCGCTGCGGCGCGTGGCCCGCACCTTCAGCCTGCTGCAGGACGACCTCGAGATGGTGCTGCTGCACGAAGGGCCGCTTGCGGGCTTCGGCCTGCGGGTGCAGGGCATGCCGAGCGCGCCGCTGAACTTCCTGCACGAGCTGATGCTGCGCGTGTACTGGCGGCTCTTTGCCTGGCTGCACGGCGGCCGACTGACGGCGCGCCGCTTCGACTTCGGCTTCGAGCAGCCGCCCTACGCCGCGCGCTACAACAAGGTGTTTCCCGCGCCGCTGCAGTTCGGCCAGCCGCTGTCGGCCGTGTGGTTCGACGCCAGCGCGCTGGCCACGCCGATCCACCGCGACGCGCGGGCCATGCGCGACTTCTTGGCGGCGGCGCCGGCGCACGTGATCCTGCCGCCGCTGGGCGAGCTGGCGGTGAGCGCGCGCGTGCGCACCGTGCTGCAGCAGCACCGCCCGGCCTGGGTCGACCTGGCCACGGCGGCGCGCAGCCTGCACATGTCGGTGAGCACGCTGCAGCGCCACCTGGCCACCGAGGGCACCTCGTTCCAGTCGCTCAAGGACCAGCTGCGGCGCGACGTGGCCATCGTGCGCCTGAACACCAGCACCGTGCCGCTGGCGGCGCTGGCCGAGGAGCTGGGCTTTTCGGACAGCGCGGCGTTCCAGCGCGCGTTCAAGACCTGGACCGGTGGGGCGCCGGGGTCGTACCGGCGCCGGCCGAATCCGGAATCGGGCACCGACCCGCAGGCTTGAGTTTTCAGACAATCCTGAAACTACAGCCATCTCGCGCGACAATCCACCGCATGGCTTCCGCACCCGACCTCCCTCCCCTCAACCGCCAGTTCGTCGCCCACTTCGGCGAGATGGGCAGCAAGTGGGGCATCAACCGCACCGTCGGCCAGATCTACGCGCTGATCTTCCTGTCGGAGCGCGCGCTCAATGCCGACGAGATCGCCGAGATGCTGGAGTTCTCGCGCTCCAACGTGAGCATGGGTTTGAAGGAGCTGCAGGCCTGGCGCCTCGTGCACCTGCGCCACCACGCGGGCGACCGCCGCGAGTACTTCGAGGCGCCGAAGGACGTGTGGGAAATCTTCCGCGTGCTGGCCGAGGAACGCCGGCGCCGCGAGATCGAGCCCACGCTCTCGATGCTGCGCAACGCGCTGCTCGAATCGCCCACCAGCGACGCCGAGCGCCACGCGCAGGCCCGCATGCGCGAGATGCACGACCTGATCGACCGGCTGATGAAATGGTTCGACGACGTGCAGCGGCTGGCGCCCGAGACTGCGATGCAGCTCATGGGCATGGGCGCGACGGTGACGAAGGTGCTGACGCTCAAGGACCGCCTCACGGGCGGTGCGTCCAAGAAGAGCGGCAAGGGCCCCGCGGGCGAAACCTGAGTCGCGCCACGAGGCGAAGGAAACAGGCGAAGGGCTACGCCTTCACAGCCGTCACAGCCGTTCCTGTCCCTGCGGGGTTTCCGGCGTGCCGAGCTTTTCCTTGCGGATGGCCTCGTCGTCCATCAGCTCGTACCACATGGCGTTGAGCACGGCGAAGGCGGCGGCCAGCGGCAGGCCGAGGATCC
Source organism: Variovorax sp. FW305-3-2-15-B-LB1 (assembly GCF_058787635.1). Lineage (NCBI taxonomy): Bacteria > Pseudomonadati > Pseudomonadota > Betaproteobacteria > Burkholderiales > Comamonadaceae > Variovorax > Variovorax sp. FW305-3-2-15-B-LB1. Next base: position 118,238 of record NZ_JBYSZY010000008.1, read on the forward strand.
AGGCGAAGTACCACATGTCTTTTTCCTTCCCGTTTCAGTAGGCGTGTCCGCTCTCGTCGCGGATGGCTTGCTCGTCGACCTTGCCCCACAGCACGTGGTAGACCCAGGTGGTGTAGGCCACGATGATCGGGATGAAGATCGCGGTGACCACCAGCATGATGAACAGCGTCAGGTGGCTCGACGACGAATCCCACACCGTGAGGCTGGCGCGCGGGTCGATCGACGAGGGCAGGATGAACGGGAACATCGACGCGCCCACGCTCAGGATGATGCCGGCGATGCCCAGCGCCGCGGCCAACAGCGCGAATCCCGGCCGGCGCAGCACCAGCCCGAGCAGCGCACCCAGCGTGCCGACGAAGCCCGCCGCCGGCGCGGCGATGGTCCAGGGGTGCGCCGCGTAATTGCCCATCCAGGCGCCGGCATGCAGCTCGACGGTCTTGAGCATCGGGTTCGACGGGCCCACCGCGTCGACCACGCTGCTGATGCGAAAGCCCCCGATGCCCATCGCCAGCCACACGCCGGCCAGCGCATAGAACACGAGCGTGAGCACCGCCGCGACCATGCCGTAGCTGCGCGCGCGCTCGGCCACCGGGCCGGCGGTCTTGAGCAGCAGCCAGGCCGCGCCGTGCATCACCAGCATCGCCACCGACACCAGCCCGCAGAGGATGGCGAAGGGGTTCAGCAGGCCGAAGAAGCTGCCGTCGTAGAAGATGTGCATGTCGGCGCCGAAGCGGAACGGCACGCCCTGCAGCACGTTGCCCACAGCCACGCCGCAGATCAGCGCGGGCACGAAGCCGCTGAAGAACAGCACGCCGTCCCAGCGCGCGCGCCACTGCGGCGACTCGCGCTTGCTGCGGAACTTGAAGGCCACCGGCCGCAGGATCAGCGCCGACAAGATCACGAACATCGCCAGGTAGAAGCCCGAGAACGACACGGCGTACAGCTGCGGCCAGGCCGCGAAGACGGCGCCGCCGCCCAGGATGAGCCACACCTGGTTGCCCTCCCACACCGGGCCCACGCTGTTGATGACCACGCGGCGCTCGATGTCGTTGCGCGCGGCAAAGGGCAGCAGCATGCCGGCGCCCAGATCGAAGCCGTCGGTCACCGCGAAGCCGACCAGCAGCACACCGATCAGCAGCCACCAGATGAAGCGCAGGGTGTCGTAGTCGAGGAGTGTGTGGAGGATCATGCGGCGCTCCCGGTCGAGGCAGAAGAGGAAGACGTGGCGGCACGCGCCGGCGGAATGTGCGAGCGCGCATCGCCCTCGGTGGGCGCATGCTCGACCTCGGGCCCCTTGCGGATGGCCTTGAGCATCAGCTTCATCTCGATGATGAGCAGCGTGGTGTAGATCGCGATGAAGCCCGCGAGCGTGATCAGCAAGGTCGTCACGCCCAGGTTCGACACGGCCACCGCGGTCGGCAGCACGCCCTCGATCACCCAGGGCTGGCGGCCGAACTCCGCCACCAGCCAGCCGGACTCGATGGCGATCCACGGCAGCGGAATCGCCCACACCGCCACCTTCAGCAGCCAGCGGTGGCGGTCGAGCGCGCGGCGCGCCGACAGCACGAAGAAGGTGCCCGTCAACAGGATCAGCAGCATGCCGATGCCCACCATCACGCGGAACAGCCAGAACAGCGGCGCCACCTGCGGCACGGTGTCCCATGCGGCCTTGGCGATCTGCTCGTCGGTGGCCTGGCGCGGGTCGTCCACGTAGCGCTTGAGCAGCAGCGCGTAGCCCATGTTGATGCCGTTGTCCTCGAAGTCGCCGCGCACGCCCTGCGTGACCTTGTCGGCGCCGCCGGCCTCGCGGATCTTCTGCAGCGCGTCGTAGGCCTTCAGGCCCTCGCGGATGCGGGCTTCGGCGCGCTTCACGAGCTCGTCGATGCCGGGCATCACGGTGTTGAGCGAGCGCGTGCCGATGAGGCCCATCACCGCCGGGATGTGGATCGCGTAGTGCGTCTCGCGCGCCTTCTGGTCGGGGAAGCCGATCACGGTGAAGGCGGCGGGCGCGGGCTGCGTCTCCCACATGCCTTCGATGGCGGCCAGCTTCATCTTCTGGTGTTCGCCCGAGAGGTAGCCGCTCTCGTCGCCCAGCACCGCCACCGACAGCGCGGCGGCCAGGCCGAACGATGCGGCCACGGTCATCGAGCGCTTGGCCAGTTCGATGTGGCGGCCCTTGAGCAGGTACCACGCCGACACGCCGAGCACGAACACAGCGGCGCACACATAGCCGGCCGACACGGTGTGCACGAACTTGGCCTGCGCCACCGGGTTGGTCAGCACGGCGGCGAAGTCGGTCACCTCCATGCGCATGGTCGCGGGATTGAAGGCCGCCCCCACGGGGTTCTGCATCCAGCCGTTGGCAATGAGAATCCACAACGCCGAGAAGTTGGAGCCGATGGCCACGGCCCAGGTGGCCGTGAGGTGGCCTACCTTCGAGAGCTTGTCCCAGCCGAAGAAGAACAGGCCCACGAAGGTCGCTTCCATGAAGAAGGCCATGAGCCCTTCGATGGCCAGCGGCGCACCGAAGATGTCGCCGACGTAGTGGCTGTAGTAGCTCCAGTTCATGCCGAACTGGAACTCCATCACGATGCCGGTGGCCACGCCCATCGCGAAGTTGATGCCGAACAGCACGCCCCAGAACTTGGTCATGTCGCGCCAGATGACGCGCCCGGTCATCACGTAGACCGTCTCCATGATGGCCAGGATGATCGACAGTCCGAGCGTGAGCGGCACGAACAGGAAGTGGTACAGCGCCGTCACGGCGAACTGCAGGCGCGAGAGCGCGACGATGTCAAGGTCCATGGGGGCTTCCTTTATGTGTTCTGTTCGTTCGTTGCTCGGTCGGTCAACTCATCAATCGGGGCGCAGGCCGCGCAGCGCAGCCTCGAAGGCCTCCGTGCCACGGCGCAGGTCGGCGACGATGCGGCCCTGCGCCATGCACACGAGGCGGTCGGCCAGCGCGGCTTCTCGGCGCAGGTGCGTGGCGATCAGCAGCGTGCGCGCGCCGGCCTGCTGCGCCAAGCGCTGCAGCACGTCGTGCGCGGTGGCGGCGTCGAGCGCCTCGGTCGGTTCGTCGAGCAGCCACAGCGGCACCGGGCGCAGCAGCAGCCGCGCGAGCGCGAGCCGGCGCGACTGCCCGCCCGAGAGGCCGAGGCCGCCTTCGCCCAGGCGCGTGTCGAGGCCGGTGGCCAGCGCGCGCACGTCGGCGTCGAGGCCGGCGGCGAGCAGCACGGTCCACAGGCGCTCGTCGCTGGCTTGGGGATCAGCAAGGCGAAGGTTGTCGCGCAGGCTGTCCTGGAAGAGTTCGGTGCGTTGGGTCAGCAGACAGGCCGGTTGCGCCTGCACCTGACCGGCGCGTGGCGTGAGGTCGCCGGCGACCACGGAAAGCAGCGTGGACTTGCCCGCGCCGCTGGCGCCGACCAGTGCGACGCGCTCGCCCGCGTTCAGGTGCAGCGACACGCCGCTGAGCACTTCGACGAGGCTGCCGGGGTGCATGACGGTGAGCTGGTCGACCTGCACGGCTGCCGTCTGTACGTTGCGAGAGGGGCGTGCGCCCTCTTCCACTGAAGGGTCGAGCCGTGGTGCCAGCCGGCGCACGGCCAGCCACGTGCGCCCCGCGTCGAGCGCGCCACGCCGCAGCGCCGCGAACGGCTCGGTGGCAGTGAGCGCGATCAGCAACGCGAGCGCCGCGCCGGGGGCGCCGATGACGCCTTCGCTCACCAATGCGCCGACAGCCAGCAGCACGCCGACCAGCGTCAGCGTGCCCGCGCTGCCATAGGCGAAACCGGCCGCGGCTTCGAGCTTGTTCAGTGCGAGATCGGCCTGCGCGAGGTGCGCGTCGGCATTCATGAGCGCGGCGCGCTGGGCGTCGAGCCGGCCGGCCATCGCGAGATCGGCCTGGCCTGCGACCAGGTCGACGGCGCGCGCGCGCAGCGCTTCCACGGCATGGGCGCGCTGCCGCGCCGGCTGCCGCGCACGCCGCGCGATGAGGAACGCCAGCCCCCAGCCGACGGCGCAGAGCCAGAGCGCGATCACCACGCCCATCCCCACATGCATGAAGCCGAGCACGATGCCCGCCAGCAGCGCCGCGCCGAACGCCGCGGCGGCGGGCACGAACAGGCGCAGGTAGAGCGACTCGAGCGCGTCGATGTCGGACGTGAGACGGAACAGCAGCCGCGCCGGCCGCATCAGCAGGTCGCGCGCGGCCTCGGGGCGCGCCCAGCCGCGGAACAGCCGCACGCGCAGTTCGGCAAGCACGGCGAAGGTGGCGTCGTGCGTGACCAGCCGCTCGCCGTAGCGCGACCCCGTGCGCCCGAGCGCCAGCAGCCGGATGCCGGCCGAGGGCATGAAGACATCGAAGGTGAAGGCCGTGGCCGCATGCAGGCCCGCGAGTGCGGTCGCGGTGATGAACCAGCCCGACAGGCCCAGCAGCGCCATGCCCGCGAGCACGGTGACAGCGGCCAGCAGGCAGCCCAGCAGCAAGGCGCGCGGCTGGGTCGCGAGGAAGGGACGCAGCACGAGGCGCAGGTCGCGCCAGCGGGGGGAACGGGTGGCGTGGCGGCTCATGCGGCCTTCTCCACCGGCGGCTCGGGTCCGAGGCTCACCGTGCGGTCCATGCGCGCGGCCAGCACCGGGTCGTGGGTCGAGACGATCAAGGTCCGGCCACGGGCGAGCGCCACCAGTGCGTCGGCCACGCGCGCGGCGGTGGCGGTGTCCAGGTGGGCCGTGGGCTCGTCGGCCAGGATCAGGTCGGCATGCGGATGCACCGCGACGCGCGCCAGCGCCAGCCGCACGGCCTCGCCGCCCGACAGGCCGCTGCCGCCCTCGCCCAGCGCGGTGCCGGGATGGGCCTGCGCCACGTCGTCGAGCGCCGCGAAACGCATCGCCTCGGCGACCTCGGGCGCGCCGATGTCGGCGCGGCCCAGTGCCACGTTGGCTTCGACCGATCCGGCGAAGACGTGGGGCTTCTGTCCCATCCACGCCGTGCGCTGGCGCAATGCGGCGGCCGTGTGTTCGGTGAGCGGCACGCCGCCAATGGCGATCTCGCCGCGTGTGGCCGGCATCAGCCCGGCCAGCAGCGAGAGCAGCGCGGTCTTGCCCGATCCGCTCGGGCCGGCCAGCGCGACATGCTCGCCGGCACCGATGCGCAATTCATACCCGTCGAAGAGCGGCGTCGACTCGCCGGGCCAGGAGAAATGCAGCCCATGGACTGTCACCGCAGGCGCGGCCCCTGCACCGGCGGCGCCGGTGGCTGCGCGCGTGACCGCGACGCCCGCGCCGGGCAACGGCAGCGCGCCGCCTTGCATGTCGTCGAGCGCCTGCAGCGCCGCCTCGCCGGCCGCGCGGTCGTGCCAGACTGCCGACAGCTCGCGCAGCGGCTCGAAGAAGGCCGGCGCCAGCAACAGCACGAACAGGCCTTCGCCCAGGCTGAGTTGCTGGCCCCAGGCACCGAAGCCGAGCGAGCCCAGCAGATGGAAACCGATGTAGACCGCAACCAGCGCCACGCCCAGCGCGGAGAACAACTCCAGCACCGCCGACGACAGGAAGGCGATGCGCAGCACCGCCATCGTGCGCTGGCGCAGCGACTGCGCGGAGGCACCGAGCCGGTCGGCCGTGGCGTCGACCGCGTCCAGCGCGCGCAGCGTGGCCAGGCCGCGCAGGCGGTCGAGCAGGAAGGCGTTCATGCCGCCCATCTCGACCATCTGCGCCTCGCTGGCCGCCTTGGCGCGCCAACCGACGATGGCCATGAAGATCGGGATCAGCGGCGCCGCCACCAGCAGCACCAGCGCCGCAGCCCATGAGAACCAGGCCACGGCCGCGAGCAGGAAGAGCGGCACCACCGTCGCGCGCCAGCGCGCGGGCTGGTAGCGCACGAGGTACGGCACCAGCGCCTCGGCCTGTTCGGCGAGCACGCTGGCCGCAAGGCCGGAGGGCGCGCGTTCGCGGTCCAGCGGCGAACCGGCCGCCAATGCGGCTGCGGTCTGCGCGCGCAAGGCCGTCAATTGCGCCCGCGCGCGCCCGAAAGTGCGGCGCACGCCCCAGGCTTCGCAGCCCGCGCGCAGCAGGCCGAGCAAGAGGATGCCCACCGCCGGCCACAGCACGGCGGCCATGCCCTCGCCGCTGGCCAGGCCCTGCACCGCCATCGCCAGCAGCGCCGCCTGCGGCAGCCACGCGAGCGCCGCGACGCCTTGCACCACGCTGCCGATGTCGGGCGACGTGAAAGCCTTCAACGGCGATCGTGGCGGCGATGGTTCTGTCATTCCTTGAGTTTGTGTATTTTCAGTATTTACTGAAAGATTCACAATCATACACAACAGGGGCAGTTCGCGCAGACTGCCCGCTCTGAAGCCCGAAGGCAACAGATTTGCAAAGGAATGGGAAGAAAAAGGGCCGCACCGCAGCGGGTGCGGCGCGCTTCAGTACGACACGATGAGGCCGCTGACGAGCAATGCGGCAAAAAGTGTGCAGACGCTGCGCAGCGACGCCGGCCGGGCTTCGACCCCGCGGTACAGCAGCACCGCGGCGCCCACCGACAGGCCGAAGGTCGCGACCATGCCCAGCAGGTCGACCCATGGCCCATGCGGCCCCAGGCCCGCCACCAGCGCGTTCACGGCGAGCAGCACCGGGAAATGGATCAGGAACAGCGAGTACGAAATGCGCCCCAGCTGCTGCAGCGGCACGGCCGCCGCGGGCCAGTGCGCGGGCGACAGCCACTGCCGGCGCTGCGCCACCGCGATCAGCAGCGCAGTGATCAGTGCGATGGCGATGCGGCTGCGCCAGTCGATGGCGAGCGCACCCGCCCCCACCAGCGCCAGCAGCGCGACGGCGCTGCACCAGGTGCTGGTGCGCGTGGCGCGGCCGACCCAGAAGGCCAGCATGCCGAGCCCGTAGGCGCCGAAGAAATAGAACGCCGTTTCGTCCAGCCGCGCCTGCCGGTTGAACAGCGCGAGCGACGCCACGGCCACGATGAACACCAGCGCCACCGGCGCCCAGCGCGCGGCCGAAGTGGGTTGTCGCAGCACGGCGGGCAGCCCGACCAGTGCGAGCGCCAGCGCGAACAGCTGGAAGTCGATCGCCACATACCAGACGCCGGTCGACAGCGACTCGTAGTTCAGTAGGTCCTGCAGCAGCAGCCCGTGCGCCAGCAGCTGACCGAGGCTCGGCTCGGCCGGCACCACCTCCTCACCCAGCCATGGCCGCGCCACCTCGGCCACCAGCACGCAGACCGTGAGCGCCGCCAGGTACGGCATGACCAGCCGGCCATAGCGCTGGAAGATCCGCGAGAGCGGTCGGTCCACGCGCAGCACGCCGTCGGGCGCCAGGCTCGCCGTGGCCAGGAAGCCGGCGATCACGAGAAAGACCTGCACCGCGAGCCGACCGTCATTCGCCAGCCAGCCGAAGAAATCGGGCGCCAGCACCTGCGCGCCGGCCGGCATCGGGCCGTAGCGCGCGAGGTGGTGCCCCACGATCAGCGCACAGGCCAGGCCCTTGACCACGTCGAGCAGCGGCATGCGCCCCTGCCGCGCAGGCACGGCCCCGCCGCCACCGCTCGCAGCGGAGGTCGATGCCGGTGCGTGCGAACCGTTCAAAGTGCCAATCGCTGTCGTGCTTCCTGGTATTCGCGCTTGAGCTTCTCGATGAAGGCACCCGCGCTCGCCACTTCGGTGATCGCGCCGATGCCCTGGCCCGAGCCCCAGATGTCTTTCCAGGCCTTGGCCTTGCTGCCTTCGCCGCCGCCGAAGTTCATGGTGGTCACGTCGCCTTCGGGCAGGTTGGCCGGGTCCATGCCGGCCTTGACGATGCTGGGTGCCAGGTAGTTGCCGTGCACGCCGGTGAACAGGCTCGAATAGACGATGTCGTCCGAGTTGCCGTCCACGATGGCCTGCTTGTACTCCTCGCTCGCACGCGCCTCTTCGGTCGCGATGAAGGCCGTGCCGATGTAGGCGAAGTCGGCGCCCATGGCCTGCGCCGCGAGCACCGCGCCGCCGGAGGCGATGGAGCCAGACAGCGCGATCGGGCCGTCGAACCACTGACGGATTTCCTGCACCAGCGCGAACGGGCTCTTCACGCCCGCGTGGCCGCCGGCACCGGCCGCCACGGCGATGATGCCGTCGGCGCCCTTCTCGATCGCCTTCTGCGCGAACTTGTTGTTGATGATGTCGTGCAGCGTCACGCCGCCGTAGCTGTGCACAGCATCGTTCACGTCGGTGCGCGCGCCCAGCGAGGTGATCACGATCGGCACCTTGTACTTCACGACCATCTCCATGTCGTGCTCGAGGCGGTCGTTGCTCTTGTGCACGATCTGGTTGATGGCGAAGGGCGCGGCGGGCTTGTCCGGGTTGGCCTTGTTGTAGGCCGCCAGCTCCTCGGTGATCTCGATCAGCCACTCTTCGAGCTGGGCGGCCGGGCGGGCGTTGAGCGCCGGCATCGAGCCGACCACGCCGGCCTTGCATTGCGCGATCACGAGCTTGGGGTTGCTGATGATGAACAGCGGCGAGCCGATGATCGGCAGCGGCAGGTTCGCGAGGACAGAAGGCAGCTTGGACATGTCGTCTCCGGGAAGGGGTTCGGTTTTATAAGAGCAAGGGGCCGCTGCCGCCCGTCAGATGGGCGACAGCAGCGTGTGCGTCAGAACGCTTCGAGCGCCAGCGCCGTGACGCTCTCGGCGCCTTCGACGATGCTGTCGCGGATGCCCGGCACCTTGTTCAGGATGTGTTCGGCGTAGAAGCGCGCGGTGGCGATCTTGGCCTGCATGAAGGCGACGTCCACGTTGTGCGAGGCCTGGTCCTGCGCCACGATCAGCGAGCGCGCGAGCTGCCAGCCGGCCACGAGGTTGCCCGCGAGCATCAGGTACGGCACGCTGCCCGAGAACACGGCGTTCGGCGAAGCCTTGGTCTGGCCGGCGACGAAGTCGACCACGTCGATGAAGGCCAGGCGCGCAGCGGTCAGGCGCTTGAGGACGGCTGCGGCCGCGGCGCTGTCGCTCTTGGCCAGCTCGGCTTCGGTCTTCTCGATCTGCGCGGCGATCGCCTTGGCGGTCTGGCCGCCGTCGCGCGCGGTCTTGCGGCCCACGAGGTCGTTGGCCTGGATCGCGGTGGTGCCTTCGTAGATCGTGAGGATCTTCGCGTCGCGGTAGTACTGCGCCGCGCCGGTCTCCTCGATGAAGCCCATGCCGCCATGCACCTGCACGCCCAGCGAGGTCACTTCGAGGCTCATCTCGGTGCTGTAGCCCTTCACGAGCGGCACCATGAATTCGTAGAAGGCCTGGTTCTGCTTGCGCGCGTCGGCATCGGGATGATGGTGGGCGGCGTCGTAGGCGGCGGCGGCCACCGAGGCCATCGCGCGGCAGCCTTCGGTATACGCGCGCATCGTCATCAGCATGCGCTTGACGTCCGGGTGGTGAATGATGGGCGCGCTGGCATTGATCGAGCCATCGACCGGGCGGCTCTGCACGCGGTCCTTGGCGTAGGCCACGGCGTGCTGGTAGGCGCGCTCGGCGATCGCGATGCCCTGCATGCCCACGGCGTAGCGGGCCGAGTTCATCATGATGAACATGTACTCGAGGCCGCGGTTTTCCTGGCCCACGAGGTAACCCACCGCGCCGCCGTGGTCGCCGTACTGCAGCACGGCGGTCGGCGAGGCCTTGATGCCCATCTTGTGCTCGATGCTCACGCAGTGCACGTCGTTGCGCGCACCGAGCGAACCGTCGGCGTTGACCATGAACTTCGGCACCACGAACAGGCTGATGCCCTTCACGCCCTCGGGCGCTCCGGTCACGCGGGCCAGCACGAGGTGCACGATGTTCTCGGCCATGTCGTGCTCACCGTAGGTGATGAAGATCTTGGTGCCGAACACCTTGTAGGTGCCGTCGGGCTGCGGCTCGGCGCGGCTGCGCACCATGGCCAGGTCGCTGCCGGCCTGCGGCTCGGTGAGGTTCATCGTGCCGGTCCACTGGCCGCTCACGAGCTTCTCGAGGTACACGGCCTTGAGCTCGTCGGAGCCGGCGGTGAGCAGCGCCTCGATGGCGCCGTCGCTCAGCAGCGGGCACAGCGCGAAGCTCATGTTGGCCGAGTTGAGCATTTCGCCGCAGGCCGCACCGATGGTCTTGGGCAGGCCCTGGCCGCCGAAGTCCGCCGGATGCTGCAGGCCCTGCCAGCCGCCCGACACGTACTGCGCGAAGGCGTCCTTGAAGCCCTTGCTGGTGGTGACTTCGCCGTCCTTGAACGACGAAGGGTTGCGGTCGCCTTCAACGTTCAGCGGCGCCACCACGTCCTGGTTGAAGCGCGCGCACTCTTCGAGCACGGCCTGTGCGGTTTCGAGGCCGGCGTCTTCGAAGCCGGGCAGCTTGGCGATCTCGCCGATGTTGGCCAGGTGTTCGATGTCGAACAGCATGTCCTTGAGGGGGGCGGTGTAGCTCATGTCTTCTCTCCAGGGGCCGCGGTGGGGGCGGCAGATGTAAAAAAGGCATCGCGAACGATGCCTTCTGGCTCAATGCGTTGAAGCGATCAGAGCGCCTTCACGAGTTCCGGCACGGCCGTGAACAGGTCGGCCACGAGGCCATAGTCGGCCACCGAGAAGATCGGGGCTTCTTCGTCCTTGTTGATCGCGACGATGACCTTCGAGTCCTTCATGCCGGCCAGATGCTGGATGGCACCCGAGATGCCCGCGGCGATGTACAGCTGCGGGGCGACGATCTTGCCGGTCTGGCCCACTTGCCAGTCGTTCGGGGCGTAGCCCGCGTCCACTGCGGCGCGGCTGGCGCCCAGGCCGGCGTTGAGCTTGTCGGCCAGCGGCGTCATCACTTCGTTGAACTTCTCGGCGCTGCCCAGCGCGCGGCCACCCGAGACGATGATCTTGGCGGCGGTCAGTTCGGGGCGGTCGCTCTTCGTGACTTCACGGCCCACGAAAGCGCTCTTGCCGCTGTCGGCCACGCCTTCAGCCGTTTCAACGGTGGCGCTGCCACCGGTGGCAGCAGCTGCGTCGAAGCCGGTCGTGCGCACGGTGATCACCTTGGTGGCGTCGGTGCTCTGCACGGTGGCGATGGCATTGCCGGCGTAGATCGGGCGCTCGAACGTGTCCGGGCTGTCGACCTTGGTGATGTCGCTGATCTGCGCCACGTCGAGCTTGGCAGCCACGCGCGGAGCGACGTTCTTGCCGTTGGCGGTCGAGGGGAACAGGATGTGGCTGTAGTTGCCGGCGATCGCCAGCACTTGGGCGGCAACGTTCTCGGCGAGGTTCTCTGCCAGCGATGCGCTGTCGGCAGCGATCACCTTGGACACGCCGGCGATCTGCGCGGCGGCCTTGGCGGCTTCTGCTGCGTTGGCACCGGCCACGAGGACGTGGACGTCGCCACCGCAAGCCAGGGCTGCGGTCACGGTGTTGAGGGTGGCCGGCTTGATGCTGGCGTGGTCGTGTTCGGCAATGACGAGTGCGGTCATGTTCGTTTCTTCCTCAGATCACTTTGGCTTCGTTCTTGAGCTTGTCCACCAGGGTGGCGACGTCGGGCACCTTGATGCCGGCGCCACGCTTCGGGGGCTCGCTGACCTTGAGGGTCTTCAGGCGGGGCTTCACGTCCACACCCAGGTCTTCGGGCTTGAAGGTGTCCAGCTGCTTCTTCTTGGCCTTCATGATGTTGGGCAGCGTCACATAGCGCGGCTCGTTCAGGCGCAGGTCGGTCGTGATGACCGCTGGCAGCGTGAGCGTCAGGGTTTCCATGCCACCGTCGACTTCGCGCGCGACGGTGACCTTGTCGGCTGCGAGGTCGACCTTCGAGGCGAAGGTGGCTTGGGGCAGGTCGGCCAGGGCCGCCAGCATCTGGCCCGTCTGGTTGGCGTCGTCGTCGATGGCTTGCTTGCCCAGGATGATCAGCTGGGGCTGTTCCTTGTCGACCAGCGCCTTGAGCAACTTGGCAACCGCGAGAGGTTGCAGCTCTTCGCTCGTCTCGACCAGGATGCCGCGATCGGCGCCGATGGCCATCGCGGTGCGCAGGGTTTCCTGGCACTTGGCATCGCCGCAGGAGACGGCGATCACTTCCGTGACCAGGCCCTTTTCCTTCAGCCGCACCGCTTCTTCGACAGCGATCTCGTCGAAGGGGTTCATGCTCATCTTGACGTTGGCAATGTCCACCCCGGTGCCGTCGCTCTTGACGCGCACCTTCACGTTGTAATCGACGACCCGTTTGACAGGCACAAGAACCTTCATTGACTTGACTCCATTGGATTGCAAAAAGGGGGGCTTCGAGAGCAGCCGGCCATTTTAGGACGCCGGCCTTGGCTGCCTCTCCATTCTTCTTGTCGGCCTCAAGGGCTGAAAAAAGAACGATCGTGCTTTTCCGTGATTATAAAACAGCGGGAGGCGCTGCGGCCACTCCCGCCGGCAAAGATTCCACTCGCAGCACCCGCTGCGGATAGGGAATGTCAATGCGGGCGGCGCGCAGCCCTTCGAGGATGGCGATGTTGATGGCCGAGCGCACGTTGTCCTTGCCCTTGTCAGGGTCGGCGACCCAGAAGTTCAGGCTGAACTCCAGGCCGTCGGGCGCGAAGGTGACGAGGTAGGCGATGGGCGCCGGGTCGGTCATGACGCGCGGCTGGGCCTTGGCGGCGTCGCACAGGATGCCCTGCACCTGCGCCACGTCGCTCTCGTAGCCGACCACGATGTTGGTCGTGATGTTGAACTTGCGGTCGGCCAGCGACAGGTTCTCGACCCGGCCGGTGATGAGCGATTCATTCGGCACGATGGCCTCGCGCCCGTTGCCCGCGCGGATGAGCGTGTAGCGCGTCTTGATGTCGGTGATGCGGCCTTCGAAGGTGTCGACCTTCACGTTGTCGCCGATGCGGATCGAGCGCTCCAGCAGGATCACGAAACCACTCACGTAGTTGGCCGCCAGCTTCTGCAGGCCGAAGCCCAGGCCCACGCCGAGCGCGCCGCCCAGCACCGACAGCGCCGTGAGGTCGACCCCCACCGCCGACAGCGCGAACAAGAGGCCGATCAGCAGCAGGAAGGCACGCACCGCGTTCGACGCCACCTTGCGCATCGACAGGTCGCTCACGGCCTCGCGCAGGATGCGTTTTTCGATGGTGCTGGAGATCCACAGCGCGATCATCAGCACCAGCCCCGCCGACAGCGCGCCCTGGATGATGGTCTGCAGGCTCACGCGGGTCTTGCCGAAGGCCAGCGTGATGTCGTCCAGTTCGGCCAGCACCGGCGGCAGCAGCCCGACGATCCACAGCACGGCGGCGATCCAGGCCAGCCACGAGATGGTGCGCTCGATCAGCCGCACCAGGCTCGAAGTCGGGAACACGGCCCGCAGCACCCGCGCGAACAGCCGGATGACGGCCAGCGACAGGAACACCGGCACGGCGATGCGCAGCACCAGCACCACGGGCAGCACATCGAGCGCCACGCGACGCGCAATGCCGGTGAGCACCAGCGCGAGCAGCGGGAACAGCAGGCCGTCGAAGGTGCGTTCGCCGAACCAGATCGAATCCTTGGGCTGGTCGCGCCCGAACCATTTGCACACCGCCCATGCCACGGCCACGCAGGTCACGAGCACGGCGAGTTCGATGCCCAGGCCGTGCGCGTCGACCTGTCGCAGGCGCTGGAGGAAGTCGTCGAAATTGAAATTCATCGATGAAAGAAACAGGGCGCCTCGCGGGCGCCAACCGGGTTACAGGTCCGCCAGCACGCGGATGTGCGCTTCCACGCTGCGCGCCAGGGCGTCGAGGTGATAGCCGCCCTCGAGCAGCGAGACGATGCGCCCGCGCGCATGGCGCTTGGCGACATCGCGCACGCGGCCGGTGATCCAGGCGAAGTCGTTTTCGTTGAGGCCGAGCTGGCCCAGCTCGTCCTCGCGGTGGGCGTCGAAACCGGCGCTGATGAACACCATCTGCGGCTTGAAGGCCTCGAGCCGGGGCATCCAGATCGCCTCGACCAGCTCGCGCACGTCCATGCCCTTGGTGTAGGCCGGGATCGGCAGGTTCAGCATGTTCGACGCCGGGTGCTCGGTGCCGCTGTACGGATAGAACGGGTGCTGGAAGAACCCGACCATCAGCACGCGCGGGTCGTTCGACAAGATGTTCTCGGTGCCGTTGCCATGGTGCACGTCGAAATCGACGATGGCCACGCGGTCCAGGCCGTGCACCTCGAGCGCGTGCCGCGCGGCGATGGCCACGTTGTTGAAGAAGCAAAAGCCCATCGCCTGCTCCCGGCAGGCATGGTGGCCCGGCGGCCGCACGGGGCAGAAGGCGTTCTCGATCTCGCCGGCCATCACGGCATCGGTGGCCGCCACGGCGGCACCCGCGGCGCGGCGCGCGGCCAGCAGGGTGAAGCGGGTCAGCACGGTGTCGGGATCGACCTGCGCATGGTCGGGGCCGCCGGCGGGCGCGTCGGCCACGAGGCGCTGCTGCAACTCCTCGAGGTGTTCGACATGCGCGTGGCTGTGGGCCCGGGTGATCTGTTCCAGCGTGGCCAGGGGCACCTCGCCCCGCGCCAGCGCGTCGCCGACGCCGGTCAACAGCAGCCGGTCTTCGATGGCATCCAGCCGCTCGGGGCATTCGGGATGCCCGTTGCCCATGTCGTGCTTCCAGAAGTCGCGATGCGTGAAGTAGCCTGTCTTGCCCATCTCTCGCCGTGTCTCGTGTCGTCGCGTCTAGACCTCACGCAGCATGGGGCCGCAAGGTCTTACGGTATCGTTTGCATATGGATACAAATATGGACGTTGCTGCGAAGCTAGCCACTTTGCTGAGTCAGCTTAACACGGTGATTGTTGGCAAAGAGGCCCAGGTGCGCGACTGCGTGGCCTGTCTGCTGGCGGGCGGGCACCTGCTGATCGAGGACGTGCCGGGGGTCGGCAAGACCACCCTGGCCCATGCGCTGTCGCACACCTTCGGCCTGCAGTTCTCGCGCGTGCAGTTCACGGCCGACCTGATGCCGGGCGACCTGTCGGGCGTGGCGATCTACGACCGGGGCCAGCAGGCCTTCGTGTTCCACCCCGGGCCGATCTTCGCGCAGGTGCTGCTGGCCGACGAGATCAACCGCGCCAGCCCCAAGACCCAGAGCGCACTGCTCGAGGCGATGGAAGAAAAGCAGGTCACGGTCGAGGGCGAGACCCGCCCCCTGCCCTCGCCCTTCTTCGTGATCGCCACGCAGAACCCGCAGGACCAGCTCGGCACCTTCGCGCTGCCCGAGTCGCAGCTCGATCGCTTCCTGATGCGCATCTCGCTGGGCTACCCCGACCGCGCGGCCGAGCGCCAGCTGCTGGCCGGCGCCGACCGTCGCGAGATGCTCGCCGGCCTGCCCGCGATGCTGACCGCCGGCGAACTCACCGCCCTGCAGCAGCGCGTGCAGCAGGTGCATGCGGCCGAGCCGCTGCTGAACTACCTGCAGGACCTGATTGCCGCGACCCGCTCGGGCCGCTGGTTCCTGCAGGGCCTGTCGCCGCGCGCGGGCATCGCCGTGCTGCGCGCCGCCAAGGCCCAGGCGCTGCTGGCCAACCGGAACTACGTGGCGCCCGACGACGTGCAGGCCGTGCTGCCGCAGACCATCGCGCACCGCCTCACGCCCGTGGGCGACGCCGGCCGCGGCGCCGTCGAACAGGTGCGCGCCATGATCGCCGAGGTGCCGCTGCCGTGAGCCCTGTCGGCGTCCTGCGCTCGCGCATCGACGGCTGGTTCCTCTCGCGCCGGGCCCCGTCGGACACGCTCGAACTCACCCAGCGCAACGTCTACATCGTGCCCACGCGTGCCGGCTGGACGCTGGCGGCCACGCTGCTGGTGCTGCTGGTGGCGTCGATCAACTACCAGCTCAACCTGGGCTACCTGCTGACCTTCCTGCTGGCCGGCAGCGTCGCGGTGGGCATGCACGTGTGCCACGCCACGCTGCGCGGGCTGGCGCTGCGCATGGTGCCGCCCGAGGCGCAGTTCGCGGGCGCCGCGGCGGTGCTGCGCGTGGTGCTGCACAACGAACGACGCAGCGTGCGCTACGGCATCGGCATGGCCGTGCGCGGCAGCGGCCAGTGGGCCTGGACCGACGTGCCCGCCGAAGGCACGGCCACGGTGGAGATCGCCTTCCAGCCCGAGCGGCGCGGCCTGCACCCGGTGCCGCCGCTGACCGCCGAGACGCGCTTTCCGCTCGGCACCTTCCGCGTCTGGACGGTCTGGCGCCCGGCCGCGCAGCTGCTCGTGTACCCGACGCCCGAAGCCCATCCGCCGCCGCTGCCGGCGGGCGAGCCGCTCTCCGGGCCCGCCGCCGCGTCGGCCGCGGTGCGGGCGCAAAACGCCGGCGAGTACGACGGCGTGCGCGCCTACCGCCGCGGCGATCCGCTCAAGCTCGTGGTCTGGAAGAAAGCGGCCCGCGCGCAGGCCAACGGCTCCGAAGACCTGGTGAGCCGCGACACGCAACACACGCAGCGCGAAGAGCTCTGGCTCGACGCGCACGCCGCCGCGCTGCCTGACATCGAGGCCCGCCTGTCGCGCCTGTGCGCCTGGGTGCTGATGGCCGACCGGCTCGGCGTGGACTACGGCGTGCGCGTCGCCGGCCGCACGGTGAAGCCGTCGCAGGGCGAGGCGCACCGGCGCGCCTGCCTCGAGGCGCTGGCGCTGTGCGCATGAACGGGGCCGCCGCATGAACCGGGTCGTACGCGAACTCACCGCGCTGCCGAGGGACGCACGGGACACGCTGTTCCTGCTGTGCGTCATCGGCCTCATCCTGCTGCCGCAGGTGGACGAGCTGCCCTGGTGGTGCTCGGCCATCACCGCCATGGTGCTGTTGTGGCGCGCCTCGCTGGCGGTGCAGGCGCGCCCACTGCCCAGCAAGTGGTGGCGCATCGCGCTGCTGGCGCTGGCGCTGGCCGGCACCTACGCCACCCACCGCACGTTGCTGGGCCGCGACGCGGGCGTCACGCTGGTCGTGTGCCTGCTGGCGCTCAAGACGCTGGAGCTGCGCGCGCGGCGCGACGCCTTCGTGGTCTTCTTCCTGGGCTTCTTCGCGATGCTCACGAACTTCTTCTATTCGCAGTCACTGCTCACCGCCTTCACCATGCTGCTGGCGCTGCTGGGCCTGCTGACGGCGCTGGTCAACGCCCACATGCCGGTGGGCCGGCCGCCGCTGATGCAGGCCGCGCGCATGGCCGGCTGGATGGCGCTGGCGGGCGCGCCGGTGATGCTCGCGCTGTTCCTGCTGTTCCCGCGCTTCGCGCCGCTGTGGGGCACGCCCGGCGACGCCATGGCCGGGCGCACCGGCCTGTCGAACACGATGCGGGTCGGCACCATCGCCGAGCTGGCGCTCGACGGGAGCATCGCCGCGCGCATCAAGTTCGACGGCAACCGCGCGCCGCCGCAAAGCCAGCTGTACTTCCGCGGCCCCGTGCTGGCGCAGTTCGACGGCCGCGAATGGACGGCGCTGCCGACCTGGGCGCGCAGCGGGCAGTCGGTGTCGAACCTGCGCACGCGCGGCGAGCCGGTGCGCTACGAGGTCACGCTCGAGGCCAGCCAGCGCCCGTGGCTGCTCACGCTCGACGCTGCGCCACGTGCGCCCGAGGTGCCCGGCTACGAGGTCACCGGCACGCCCGACCTGCAGTGGTTCGTGAACCGGCCGATCACCGACCTCGTGCGCTACCGCGCCGAGAGCCATCCACAGTTCCAGAGCGGCCCGATCGTGCGCACCGGCAGCCGGCTCCAGCCCTACCTGGCGTTGCCGCCCGGCAGCAACCCACGCACCGCTGCACTCGCCGCCCAGATGCGCGCCGACCCCGCGCTGGCCGGCGCCGATGCCAACGCCTTCGTGCAGGCCGCCTTGCGACGCCTGCGCACCGGCGGCTACACCTACACGCTGGAGCCCGGCGTGTACGGCAACGAGACCGCCGACGAATTCTGGTTCGACCGCAAGGAAGGCTTCTGCGAACACATCGCCTCTGCCTTCGTGGTGCTCATGCGCCACCTGCAGATCCCGGCGCGCATCGTCACCGGCTACCAGGGCGGCGAGCTCAACAACGTCGACAACTACTGGGTGGTGCGCCAGAGCGACGCCCACGCCTGGGCCGAGGTGTGGCAAGAAGGCGCGGGCTGGGTGCGCGTCGACCCGACCGGCTCGGTCGCGCCGGGGCGCATCGGGCAGTTCCAGCGCCTCACGCCGCAGCCCGGACTGCTGGCCGGCGCCATCGGCGTCATGAGCCCGACGCTGGTGCAGAACCTGCGCGCCGCCTGGGAGGCCGTGAACAACGGCTGGAACCAGTGGGTGCTCAACTACACGCAGAGCCGCCAGCTCGACCTGCTCAAGACCCTCGGCTTCAACGCCCCGAGCCTGGAAGACCTGGGCTACGTGCTGCTGTACCTGCTGGTGGCCGCGAGCCTGGCCGGCGCCGGCTGGACGCTGTGGGAGCGCAGCCGGCACGACCCGTGGCTGCGCCTGCTGGGCCGGGCCCGCGCGCGCCTGGCCAAGGCCGGCCTGCCGCTGCCCGAGACGGCGCCGCCGCGCCAGATGGCCCAGGCCGCCGACGCCCGCTTCGGGCCCGCCGCGCAGGCCGTGCGCGACTGGCTGCTGAAGCTCGAAGCCCAGCGCTACGCGCCCGCCGCATCCGGCCCATCGGCCTCGCTCGCCGCGCTGCGCGCCGAGTTCCGCCGGCTGCGCTGGCCGCCCACGCCGCCGCGCGCCTGAAGCGCGGCTGCAACCACATGTGTCGCCCGAAAGTGCGCATGCGCACGGGCGGCACAATCGTGCCCATGTCACACGCCTTTCCCACGCCCTTGCGCGCCGCAGTGGCCGCCACCGCCCTCCTCGCCGCCTGCGTCGCCTGGCCCACGGGAGCCCTGGCCCAGAAGCCCCAGGCCAACGGCCGCCCCGCCGTCACGCCGGTGCGCGGCAGCACTCCGTACGCCACGCGCGACGACGCCATGGCGTTCGCCGACGACGTCGCCCAGCGCCGCAACCTCGACCGCGACTGGGTGCGCGCCACCATCGGTGCCGCGCGCTTCCTGCCCAACGTGCCGCGCCTGATGCTGCCGGGCCCGGTCGGCACGGTGAAGAACTGGCAGACCTACCGCAGCCGCTTCATCGACCCGGTGCGCATCGCGGCCGGCGTGCGCTTCTGGCGCGCCAACGCCGACACGCTCGCGCGCGCCGAGGCCACCTACGGCGTGCCGCCGGAAATCATCGTCGGCATCGTCGGCGTCGAGACCATCTACGGCCGCAACATGGGCAACTTCCGCGTGATCGATGCGCTGGCCACGCTGTCCTTCGACTTCCCGCAGGGCCACCCGCGCGCGGCCGAGCGCATCGCCTTCTTCCGCGGCGAACTCGAGAGCTTCCTGAGCACCGAAAGCCGCACCGCCGACGACCCGCTCACGCCCGTGGGCAGCTACGCCGGCGCCATGGGCATGCCGCAGTTCATGCCCAGCAGCATCGCCAAGTACGCGGTCGACTTCGACGGCGACGGCCGCATCGACCTCGTGAACAACCCGGTCGACGTGATCGGCTCGGTGGCAAGCTACTTCAAGGGCTTCGGCTGGACGCCAGGCATGCCGTCGATCTATCCGGTGCATTTCGAGGAAGCCCGCCTGAAGAAGGCGCTGCTGCTGGCGCCCGACATCCTGCCCACCTTCAGCGCCGACAGCTTCGTTGCCGCGGGCGCCGTGCCCGAGGGCGAAGGCCTGAAGCACAAAGGTCTGCTGGCGCTCATCGAGCTGCAGAACGGCCTCGACGCGCCGCCGACCTATGTCGCGGGCACGCGCAACTTCTACGTGATCACGCGCTACAACTGGAGCAGCTACTACGCGATGTCGGTGCTCGACCTCGGCCAGGAGGTCAAGGCCGCGATGGAGCAATAGCCGCAATGACACCGCAGGCGCTGCACGCGAACTGGACCGCCGCCTGGCAGGCGCTCGGCGTGGCCGCGCCCGACGACGCATTGCGGCTCGAACTGCAACGCCGCTACGGCGAGCCGCAGCGCCACTACCACACGATGCAGCACCTGGGCGAATGCCTCGCGTGGTTCGACCGGGAACAGGCGCTGGCCGAACGCCCCGGCGAAGTCGCGCTGGCGCTGTGGTTCCACGACGCCATCTATGACGTGCATGCGCACGACAACGAGGCACGCAGCGCGGACTGGGCGAGGCAGGCGCTGCAGGCCGCCGGTGCGAGCGATGCGTCGGCCGACCGCGTCCACGCGCTCGTCATGGCCACGCGCCACGACGCCGTGCCGGAGGGCCGCGACGCGGAGCTGCTGATCGACATCGACCTGTCGATCCTCGGCGCCGAGCGTGCACGCTTCGACGAGTACGAGCGCCAGGTGCACGCGGAATACGGTTTCGTTCCCGAGGAGATTCGCCTGCCGCGCCGGCGCGCGATCCTCCAGCGCTTTCTAGCTCGCCCGGCGATCTACGCCACGCCGCGCATGCACGCACTGCTCGAAGCGCGAGCGCGCGAGAACCTTCAGCGCTCGATCGCAGGCTGAACCGTCGGCACCAGCCGCCACCATTCGGAGCGCGGCGGCACGTCGCCGAACGTCTCCTCCACCACACCGAACAGCAGCCCGTCGCGCCCCGCGCCCAGCTGCGACAACGCCAGCGGCCGCGCGAGATCGCGGCACAGCATGAAGCTCGCGTCGCCCTGCCAGTCGAGGCAGCGGCCGACTTCCGCCAGCATCAGCGCGGGTTGGCCCTGCATGAAGGTGAAGGGCATCGGCAAGCCCGCATCGAGTTGCGCCAGCCCCGCGCGCGTGGCCTCCCACGCGCCGCGCCGGCTGGTCACGCGCAGGCGCGCGCCCGCCGGCAGCGCGGCTTCGCCGGCCGCGTCGAGGCAGCGCAGCGCGCCGTACATCGCCAGCTCGGTCCACAGGCCGACGCGGCGCGGCCGGCGGCCCAGGCGGGTCGCGAGCGCGTCGCGCCAGTCGTCGGGCGGCGGATGCGCCACGACGTGCGCGACAGTGCGCCAAGTCGGTGTGGTCATGCGGCGTTGCAATCCTTGAGCACCAGCGACGCATGCCCGCCGCCGAAGCCCACCACGTTGAGCAGGATGTGGCGCAGCCGCGCCGGCGGCCCGTCGCTCAGCGCGATGCCCAGCGTCTCGTCCAGCGCGTAGCCGACCGACGGCCAGGCGCCGCCTTCGATGCAGCCGACCAGCAAGGCCAGCTCCGCCGCCCCAGCCGCGCCGAGCGTGTGGCCGATCGCCGACTTGAGCGACACCAGCGGCGGCAGCGGCGCGAACACCTCCCGCAGCGCCTCGACCTCGATCGCGTCGTTGACCGGGCTGCCGGCCGCCTGCACCTTGACCAGGTCGATGTCCGCGGGCTGCAGGCCGCTGCGCGCCAGCGTGTCACGGCACATCGCGCGCACCGCGCTCGCCTCGGTGCCCGAGGGGTTGCGGCCGTCGACCACGTTGGCGCCGCCCAGCAGCGCCCAGCGCGCGGGTTGCGATCCGAGCCGCAGCGCCGCCACCGCTTCGCCGAGCACCAGCCCCTGGCGCCCCGCGCCGAAGGGCCGTGCGCTGTCGGGCGCCAGCAGCTGCATCGCGCCGAAGCCGGCCACGGTGAAGCGGTTGTCGAGCTCGGCGCCGATCACCAGTGCCTCGCGGGCCTCGCCCGCGCGCACCATGTCGGCCGCCGCCAGCATCGCGTTGAGCGCCGAGGTGCAGGCGGTCGAGACGGTGAAGACCGGGCCTTGCCAGTCGAGCGCGGCGGCGGCGATGTCGGCAAAGTCCTGCAGGTCGCCGCTCAGCCGCGCATCGTGCTGCGCATGCTCCATGGCCCCGATGTCGAGCGACGACGAGGCCACGAACAGCGGCCCCTGCCGGTCCAGCCCCTCGCCGGTCTGCGCGACCACGCGGCGCACCGTGTGCTGCACGCGCTGCGCCCAGTCGCCGGGCGGCACGGGCAGCATGTAGACCGGCCACTGCAGGCCCTCGGCCACCGTCACCGGCGTGGGCGGCACGCCGCCGCGCCGCAGTGCCGCGAGCGCCGACGGCACATCGTCGCCGAGCACGCAGGCCAGGCCCATGCCGGCCAGGTACACCGGACTCATGCCTTGCCCGCTTGCGCCAGGTGTTCCGCCAAGTGCGCGATCGACGTCATGGCACGCCGCGTGTCCTTGCTGTCGGGCATGCGCAGGCCGAAGTGCTGCTGGATCGCCATCGACACCTGCAGCGCATCGAGCGAGTCGAGGTCCAGGCGCGCCTCGGGGCCGAACAGCGGCTCGTCGTCGCCGAGGCCACCGGGCGGCGCGTCTTTTTCGACAGCCTCGAGCACGAGGGCCTTCAGGCGGGCGATGAATTCAGGAGAAGAAACGGTGCTCGTCACGGTGCGCGCCTGCGAAACAGAAAGACAGCCACGAAGAACATGAGGGCCGCGAACGCCACCAGCCGACCGACCTGCGGCAGCACCTCGGCCACGCCGCCGCCGCGCAGCAGCACGGTGAGCAGCGCTTCGAGCCCCCAGTTCATGGGAGAAATTTCGACCATGCGCTGCATGAAGCCCGGCATGACGAACTTGGGCACCATGATGCCGCCCGCCGCCGCCATCAGCACATTCACCATCGGCCCGAGCGTGGCGGCCTGCGCATGGCTCTTCACCAGGCAGGCCACCGCCAGCGACAGGCTCACCGCCGCCAGGCTCACGGCCGCGAGCGACAGCAGCAGACCGCCCCAGTGGATGCCCGCGAGCGAGAGCGCGTCGCCACCGATCAGCGGCATGAACCAGATGCCCGCTGCCAGCATCAGCAGCGCCTGCAGCGCGTTCACACCGAGGTAGGGCAAGGCCTTGGAGGCCAGCAGCATGGAACGCGACACGCCCAGGCTCTGCAACCGGCCGAGCGCGCCCGAGCCGCGCTCCTGCACGAACAGGCTGGACAGCGAGGCCACCACGAAGAACATACCGAACACCAGCCAGGCCGGCACGTTCTGCTGCACCGACGTGGGCCGCGGGCCGGCCGTGGCAAAGCGCTCGGCCTGCACCATCGCCTGGATGGACGCGTCGGGCGCGGGGCTGGCCGTGCCGGGTACCGCCAGCGCGAGCCGCGCCTTGAGTTCGCCCGACGCGCCGATGAGTTCGGCGCGCAGCGCGTTGAACAGGTTGGCGTCGATGCCGGGCTCGGCCAGCAGGCGGATGTGGGCGCGCGTGGAGAGCGCGGCCGATTCCAGCTCGTCCGACAGCCCGGGCTCCAGCACGATCACATACTTGAGCGTGCCGCTGCGCAGCCGCGCCTGCCAGTCGGCGCCCAGCGGCTGCGGCGCGCCGTGGCTGCGCTGCCAGATCTGCAGCAGCCACCTGGCGGGCGTGCCGCTGTCGCGCGCATCGACCGCGTAGCTCAGCTCGGCCAACGGCGGACGGTAGATGTCCTTCAGCGTGAGCGACATCAGCACGATGAACACCATCGGCATCACGAACAGCACGGCCAGCCCGTGCATGTCGCGCACGAGGGCCAGCAGTTCTTTCTTGATGAGCGCTAGGAGCATGGCGTTCGGTCAGTCGCGCAGCGAACGGTGCGTGAGCGCCATGAAGAGCTGCTCGAGGTCGTGGCGGCCGAACTCGGCCTGGCGCACCTCGATGCCTTCGGCTTCGAGCGCGGCCAGCACGGGGCCGGGGCCAGTGCCCGCGTTCAGGTGGATGCGCCAGTGCGCCGCGCCCTGCTCCACCGTGCCGAAGCGCGACAGCATCTGTGCGTCGAGCCCGTCGGCGGCCAGGGTCAGCAGCATCGCGCTTTGCGACAGCAGCGCGTCGAGCGGGCCTTCACGCAGCACGCGGCCCTGGTCGAGGATGGCGACGCGGTCGGCGATGGCCTCGATTTCTTCCATGTAGTGCGAGGCGTAGATCACCGCCGCCCCGGCCTGCGCCAGGCTCTTGATCGCATCGAGGATGAAGGCGCGCGACTGCGGATCGACGCCCACCGTCGGCTCGTCGAACAGCATCAGCTCGGGCTCGGGCAGCAAGGCGATCGCGAGGTTCAGGCGCCGCTTGAGGCCGCCCGAGAGCCGCTCGGCGCGCGCGCCCGAGAACTGTTCGAGCTGCGCGAACTGCGTGCAGGTGTCGATGCGCGACTTTTTTCGCACACCCGAGAGACCGCCGGCCGCGGCGAAGCAGGCCAGGTTCTCGGCCACGGTGAGCATCGGATAGAAGGCTTGGTCCTGCGGCGCCACGGCAATGCGCGTGGGCGCCTTGGCGCGCACCTGCTGCAGCGGCTGGCCGTCGATGCGGATGTCGCCCGACTGCACCGCGAGCGCGCCCGACAGGTGCGAGATCAGCGTGGTCTTGCCCGCGCCGTTCGGCCCCAGCAAACCCAGCACGCAACCGCGCGGCACGGCGAGCGACACGTCGGCCAGCGCGGCCTTGTCAGCGTGCGGGTAGCGGTAGCCGAGCTGGTGCAGCTCCAACATCAGGCAACAGCGGCCTTGAGGTCGCGGAAGAAGGTTTCCTCTTGCTGCGCCTGCTCGCGCAGCTTGCCGGCGAGTGCAACGGGATCGACCGGTTCGCGCCCTTTCACCATGCGCGCCGCCTTGAGCGCGAACGCACGCCAGCCGTCGCCGATGGCGATCAGGCGTTCGGACATCTGCGTGAGCTGCGGCTTGTCGAGCAGCTGCGCGGCCTCCTGCAGGAAGCCCGCGTAGATGAAGCGAAAGCCCGCCCCGCCCGTGCCGATCTCTTCCTGCATGCGCACCAGGTGGCCGATGAAGTCGACGCTGCGCGGATCGCTGGGCGACAGCTTCTGCATGCGCTTGGCCAGCGTGCGCATGCCGCGCACGCCCACGATGGGCACGGGCGCGAGCATGTTGCGCACGGTCTTGCGGATGGCCTGGGTCACCGAGGCGGCATCGACCGCCTTGCGCTCGATGGCCTGCGGGTAGTACATGAGGCCCTTGGGCGCCAGCACGCCCTTGGCGAAGCGGGCGCGCGACAGGTCTTCGCTCGCGCAGCGCACGGGTTCCTCGAACACCGGGTCGCTGATCAGGTAGTCGTCGCCGTCCTTGCCGTAGACCAGCAGGTTGTGCGCGTTGAAGTGAAAGCGCATGTTCGGCGGGAAGTACGGCAGCCAGTAGACCGAGGTCTGCAGGCCCACGAGCTGGCCGTCGGCCAGCAGCGCGTCGAGCCGCTGCTGCCCGGCCTGCGGGCTGCGGAAGGTCTCGAAGCGAAAGCGCGCGGCCATCGGTGCCAAAAGGCCCTTGATGATGGCCTTGGGCGGCATGCGGTACGAGATGAGCGGCAGGCCCGACAGCTTGATGAACGGCAGGTAGGCGAACGACAGCGCCGACGACAACCCCAGCGCCATCGCCTCGCTCATCGGCGCGCCGTGGTGGCGCATGAGGCTGGAGATGACGCCGCTTTCGCAGTGCGCCGCCTGTTGGTGTTGGAAGTTCACGGCAGGCCTTGCAGGGTGGAAACGGGCAGCCCCAGCGCCTGGCCGTAGCGGGCAAGCTGGGCCGGCGACAGCGCGGCGAAATGGCGCGGCAGCAGGTGGCGGCGCACGCGCCATTGCCAGAAGCCGCTGGTCTGCGAGAGCAGCGCCACGTCCATGCGACGCTCGTACATCCAGTACTCGAGCGGCGAAGCCAGCCCGGCCTTCACGCGCGCCTTGGCCTCCTGCGCCTGCTCGACCAGCACGTCGACCGCGTGGCTGGTGACGATCTCTTCCGCCTCCCAGCCCTTCGAGGTGGTGGTGACGACGCGGCCTTGCGCGTCGCGGGCGTACATCAGCTTGGAATGGCCGGCGAGGGTTGCGTTGCCCTCCTGTGGCACGGCATCGAGGTCCATGGCTACACAGCCTCCAGGTAGATGAAGCCGCTCGAAAAGCGGCCGCTTTCGGGCACGAACATCAGGAGCTTCTGGCCCGGCTTGATACGCCCCGAGCGGAACAGCTCGTCAAGCATGATGTACGGCGAGGCCGAGCCCGTGTTGCCCTTGGTCGCGAGGTTGCTGAACCAGCGCTCGCGCGGAATCGGCAGGCCCAGCGCGGCCAGGCTTGCGGCCACGGGCTCGACGAAATAGTGCGACGACAGGTGCGGCAGGAACCAGTCGATGTCGTCGGTCTTCAGCCCTCGACGCTCGATGATGGCCGCGAGTGGCTCGGCCAGCGTGGCGCGCACGATGTTGTCGTTGAGCAGTCGCACGTCCTGCTTGACGGCGAAGGTCGAGTCGCGCTGCCAGTCGGCCGGCGAGGTGCGGGCCCAGCCGTCGAGGCCGCCCTGTTCGTTCTTGTCGGCACCGGCATACATGCACACCGGCAGCTCGTGCGCCGCCGACGACAGTTCGATCCATTCGACGCGCAGCGACAGCGGCCCGCGCGGCTCGCGCTCCAGCAGCACCGCGCCGGCGCCGTCGGACAGCATCCAGCGCAGGAAGTCTTTCTCGAAAGCGATCTCCGGGCGCGCTTCGAGGGCCTCGAGCTTGTGCTCGAGCTCGGCTTCGAAGTTGATGCCGCGCATCACGGCCGAGGCCAGCTCGGAGCCCGTGGCGACCGCGCGGCGGGCGTCACCCGCACGCACCGACAGCCATGCATGCTTGAGCGCCGCCGCGCCGGCCAGGCAGATGCCGGCGCAGGCCACCACCTCGAGCCGGGGCCAGCCCAGTTCGCCGTGCACCATCACCGCGTGGTTGGGCATGAGCTGGTCGGGCAGCGAGGTGCCGGTGACCAGGCAGTCGACTTGGCCGATGTCGTCGCCCAGCGCGCGGATGGCCGCGGCGGTGAGCTGTGCGTTGGTCATGGCCAGCTGGCCGGTGGCACGGTCGATGGCGTAGTGGCGCGACTGGATGCCGTTGCTGCGCAGGATGAGGCGTCGCGCACGCGACACCTTGCCGCCGATGCGGCCCAACACTTCTTCGATGTCTTCGTTGCTGACCGGAGAAAAAGGCAGGAAGGCAGCGGTGCGGGTCAGGAAAACATCAGTCGTCATAGAGAGGGAGCCGGTCCGTGGCAGAGCCCGACGGGCGCTCGAATTGAGCCGTCATTTTAGTCAGCCACCCTCGGAACAACGGCCGCAGCAGGGCCTGCAGCGTCAGGCTCACCGGCACGACGGTGACGATCAGTGCCAGCAGAAACAGCACGTACAGCAAGAGCAGCGGTTTGCGCACCGCCGCGCCCGGCCCGCCGGCCGCCATGATCAGCTTGCCCCACAGGTAGAAGCTGCGCGTGCCGGCCTTCTCGCTGATGAGCAACCGCGCCTGGGCGCGCACCGCGCCCAGCCCGGCCAGCAAGGGCGCATCGCCCTGCTCGCGGCCTGCGTGCAGCGCGTCGCGCAGGGCCCGGCCGAAACGGCCGCAGCCGCGGATCTGTTCCTCGCTCAGCCCCGCGTCGGGCATGCCCCAGAAGCCGCGCTTGCGGCCCCAGATGAGCCAGGCCGGCGTGGTGAAGAAGGTGGCGAGCGTGGGGCCCGGGTCGGTGAGCACCACGTTGTCGATCAGGCGCGCGCCGGTGGCGGCGAGCAGGCCCTTGAGCTTTTCGTGGGCCAGCAGCCACATGTTGCGACAGGCGATGACCGTGACCACGGGTTTTCCCTTGAGCAGCCGTGCCGCCACGGGGTGCTGCAGGAAGGCCACGACCGGCTGCGCAGGCGCCAGGAACCAGACCTGGTACGGCAGGATGACGAGGTCGAAGTCTTCGTCGCCCGTGAGCGTCAGCGGCGCCAGCGGGCCCGGCTTCAGGTGGGCCGACTCGGGGAACGCGTCGAAGAAGGTCAGGAACGGCCAGGGAAAGGGAAAGCGCTGCAGCGGCCGCAGCGTTTCCACACGCAGTTCAACGCCCGGGTCGGCGCGCAGCGGCGCGGCGATCTGCCCGGCCACGCGGTCGAGTTGCCCGGTCTGCGAGTACTGGATCAGCAGGACGCGTTTGACACGCGCGCTCGGGGTGGCAGGAGGGCTGGCGGTGGGGCTGGAAGAACTTGGATTCACTGGCGGGCCGTGGCGGGGGCCGTCGAATGTAAGCGAACCTTTTCAAAGGTGCATCTGCCATAGGTCATGGCGTCGCGTGAATCCGACGAACCAAGGCGCCAGAAAGCGAAAAAGGGCCGCACCTCGCGGCGCGGCCCTTGTTTGCAATTGCTGCTGGCGAAGCGCCGATCAGCGCACCTTGCCGGCCTTCCAGGCGCTCAGCAGCTTGTTGTAGTCGATGGTCTCGCCCTTGGGCTTCTCGTTGGCCAGCTTCTTCCACGGGGCGTGCTGGTCGCTGAGCCACTTGTTCGGGTCGCCCTTGGCGTTGAGCTTGGGCGCGCAGTGGGCCATGCCGGCGCGTTGCAGGCGGCCCATCACGTTGTCCATCTCGTCGGCCAGGTTGTCCATGGCTTTCTGCGGGGTCTTCTCGCCCGTGACGGCCTCGGCCACGTTCTTCCACCACAGCTGCGCCAGCTTGGGGTAGTCGGGCACGTTGGTGCCGGTGGGCGTCCATGCCACGCGGGCCGGGCTGCGGTAGAACTCGACCAGGCCGCCCAGCTTGGGCGCCATGTCGGTCATGGCCTTGCTCTGGATGTCCGATTCGCGGATCGGGGTCAGGCCCACGATGGTCTTCTTGAGCGAGACGCTCTTGGAGGTCACGAACTGGGCGTAGAGCCAGGCGGCGGCGGTCTTGTTGGCGTCATGGCCGTTGAAGAACGACCACGAACCCACGTCCTGGTAGCCGTTCTGCATGCCCTGCTTCCAGTACGGGCCGTTCGGGCCGGGCGCCATGCGCCACTTGGGCGTGCCGTCCTCGTTCACCACGGGCAGGCCCTTCTTGGTCATGTCGGCCGTGAAGGCCGTGTACCAGAAGATCTGCTGGGCGATCTGGCCCTGCGCGGGCACCGGGCCGGCTTCGCCGAAGGTCATGCCCATGGCTTCCTTGGGCGCGTACTTCTTCATCCAGTCGATGTACTTGGTGAGCGCGTACACGGCGGCCGGCGAGTTGGTCGCACCGCCGCGCGACACGGCCGCGCCCACGGGCGTGCACTTGTCGTCGGCCACGCGGATGCCCCATTCGTCGATCGGCATGCCGTTGGGGGTGCCGATGTCGGCGGTGCCGGCCATCGAGAGCCACGCATCGGTGAAGCGCCAGCCCAGCGACGGGTCCTTCTTGCCGTAGTCCATGTGGCCGTAGATCGGCTTGCCGTCGATGGTCTTCACGTCGACGCTGAAGAACTCGGCGATGTCCTCGTAGGCGCTCCAGTTCAGCGGCACGCCCAGGTCATAGCCGTACTTGGCCTTGAACTTGTCCTTCAGGTCCTTGCGATCGAACAGGTCGGCGCGGAACCAGTACAGGTTGGCGAACTGCTGGTCGGGCAGCTGGTAGAGCTTGCCGTCGGGCGCGGTGGTGAACTTGGTACCGATGAAGTCCTTGAGGTCGAGCCCGGGGTTGGTGTACTCCTTGCCCGCACCGGCCATGTAGTCGGTGAGGTTCATCATCTTGCCGTAGCGGTAGTGCGTGCCGATCAGGTCGGAGTCGGAAATCCAGCCGTCGTAGATCGACTTGCCCGACTGCATCGAGGTCTGCAGCTTCTCGACCACGTCGCCTTCCTGGATCAGGTCGTGCTTGACCTTGATGCCGGTGATTTCCTCGAAGGCCTTGGCCAGCGTCTTCGATTCGTATTCATGCGTGGTGATGGTCTCCGACACCACCGAGATTTCCTTGACGCCCTTGGCCTGCAGCTTCTTGGCCGCGTCGATGAACCACTTCATCTCGGCCGCCTGCTGGTCCTTGCTCAGGGTCGACGGCTGGAACTCGCTGTCGATCCATTTCTTGGCTTCGGGCTCTGCGGCCCATGCGCCGTGCGCGGCGACCATCGCCGCCGCCATTGCCAATGCCGTGTAGCGCATCTTCATGAATGTGTCTCCTCGGTTGTGCTTCCCCGGTTTTTTCATCGCGGCTCCGGGGAGGCGGAGAGCCGGACGCGTTGACGAAATCGGTGGGCTAGCCTTTGCGCATCACGAGCGCCAGCACGAGCATCGACAGCACGAAGCCGATCCAGATCGAGGGCTCGGCCTCCAGGCTCAGCCACTCCTGCACCTTGCCGGCCAGGCCGACGAAGATCAGGTTGACGTAGGCCGCGGACAAGAGGCCGATGAAGAGCCGATCGCCGCGCGTGGTGGCAATGGGCAGCCAGCCGCGGCGCATCGTGGTGGGCGACTTGAATTCCCACACGGTCATGCCGACCAGCATGAGCGCGATGCAGCTGAAGAAAACGGCCACCGGGGTGGTCCAGACCATCCAGTCGAACATGTCTCGGTCTCCTTAGACGCGGCCCATCGCAAAGCCTTTTGCGATGTAGTGGCGGACAAACCAGATCACGATCGCGCCCGGCACGATGGTGA
Source organism: Variovorax sp. FW305-3-2-15-B-LB1 (assembly GCF_058787635.1). Lineage (NCBI taxonomy): Bacteria > Pseudomonadati > Pseudomonadota > Betaproteobacteria > Burkholderiales > Comamonadaceae > Variovorax > Variovorax sp. FW305-3-2-15-B-LB1. The sequence continues at coordinate 148,491 of NZ_JBYSZY010000008.1, forward strand.
GCACGCCGGCCGCGGCCAGCGTCGCCCAGTCCATGCCCGAGGCGCTCACCGTGCGCGTCATCGTCGCGACGATGGGCTTGGCGTTCACGCTCGTGAGCGTGCGCGCCAGCAGCAGCTCGACCCAGCTGAACATGAAGCAGAAGAACGCCGCCACGCCCACGCCGGCCTTGATGAGCGGCAGGAAGATGGTGAGGAAGAAGCGGGGGAACGAGTAGCCGTCGATGTACGCCGTTTCGTCGATCTCGCGCGGAATGCCGCTCATGAAGCCTTCCAGAATCCACACCGCCAGCGGCACGTTGAACAGCAGGTGCGCCAGCGCCACGCCCAGGTGGGTGTCCATGAGGCCGACGGTGCTGTACAGCTGGAAGAACGGCAGCAGGAACACCGCGGGCGGCGTCATGCGATTCGTCAGCAGCCAGAAGAACACGTGCTTGTCGCCGAGGAACGAATAGCGCGAGAACGCGTAGGCCGCCGGCAGCGCCACGGTGAGCGAGATCACCGTGTTGATCGCCACGTAGATCAGGCTGTTGATGTAGCCCGAGTACCACGACTCGTCGGTGAAGATGCGCGCGTAGTTGGCCCAGGTGAGCTGCTGCGGGAAGAACGAGAAGCTCGACAGGATCTCCTCGTTCGTCTTGAAGCTCATGTTGACCATCCAGTAGATGGGCAACAGCGCGAACAGGATGTACAGCAGCAAGAAGATGCTGCGCTTGTGGAAGCGTTTTTCAGACATGTTGACCCCCTTGGCGCTGCGCGCCGTCCCCCCGAGAGGGAGCATCCGCCTTGAGGCGGCTCGGCGACGGATTCATTGTTCTTTCTCCACTTCTTGCGTGCCCACGCGCTGCATCCAGTTGTAGAGCACGAAGCAGAACAACAGGATGATCAGGAAATAGATCAGCGAGAACGCCGCCGCCGGCCCGAGGTCGAACTGCCCCACCGCCTTCTGCGTGAGGTACTGGCTCAGGAAGGTGGTCGCATTGCCCGGCCCGCCGCCCGTCAGCACGAAGGGCTCGGTGTAGATCATGAAGCTGTCCATGAAGCGCAGCAGCACCGCGATCATCAGCACGCCGCGCATCTTGGGCAGCTGGATGTAGCGGAACACCGCGAACTTGCTGGCGCCGTCGATGCGCGCGGCCTGGTAGTACGCATCGGGAATCGAGCGCAGGCCGGCGTAGCAGAGCAAGGCCACCAGCGGCGTCCAGTGCCACACGTCCATCACCAGCACCGTCAGCCAGGCGTCGGTCGCACTGCCGGTGTAGTTGTATTCGATGCCCATGACCTGCAGCGCGTGGCCCAAGAGGCCGATGTCGGCACGGCCGTAGATCTGCCAGATGGTGCCCACCACGTTCCATGGAATGAGCAGCGACAGCGCCACCACCACCAGCACCGCCGACGACTTCCAGCCCGTGGCCGGCATCGACAGCGCGAGGGCGATGCCCAGCGGAATCTCTACCAGCAGCACCGAGAGCGAGAAGCCCAGCTGGCGCCACAGCGCCTGGTGCAGCTCGTCGTCGCGCATCACGGCGGCGAACCATTCGGTGCCGACGAACACACGCCGGTCGGGCGAGATGATGTCCTGCACCGAGTAGTTGACCACCGTCATCAGCGGCACGATGGCCGAGAAGGCCACGCAGATCAGCACCGGCAGCACCAGCCACCATGCCTTCTGGTTGATCGGCTTGTTCGTCGGGTTCATGCGACCAGTTCCTCGTCCTTGTAGTAGCAGGTGTGGGTGTCGAGCACCCGCAGCCACACCGTGTCGCCCACCGAGGGCGGCTGTTCGTCCGAATGCATGCGCACCTTGACCACGCCGCCGTCGACTTCGGCGCTGAGCATCGCGTGCGTGCCGACGTCCTGCACCTGCTTCACCACCGCAGGCACGGCACCCGCCGCCCCCGCGTTCGACAGGCGCAGGTACTCGGGCCGGATGCCGATCTTGAGCGCGCCGGGCGGCAGCTCGCGCGTGGGCACCAGCGGCGTGCCCGCCACTTCGAGCGCACCGTTGGCGCTGTGGGCCGACAGGAAGTTCATGCCCGGCGAGCCGATGAAATGGCCGACGAAGGTGTGGGCCGGACGCTCGAACAGCGCCTCGGCGCTGCCCACCTGCACGGCCTTGCCGCGCGTCATGACCACCACCTCTTCGGCGAAGGTGAGCGCCTCGACCTGGTCGTGCGTCACGTAGATCAGCGTGAGCTTGAGCTCGCGGTGGATCTGCTTGAGCTTGCGGCGCAGCTGCCACTTCAGGTGCGGATCGATCACGGTGAGCGGTTCGTCGAACAGCACCGCCGACACGTCGCTGCGCACCAGCCCGCGGCCCAGCGAGATCTTCTGCTTGGCATCGGCCGCCAGGCCCGCGGCGCGCTGGTTGAGCTGGCCGCTCACGTCGAGCATTTCGGCGATCTCGCCGACGCGCTTCTTGATCTGGTCTTCGGGCACCTTGCGGTTGCGCAGTGGAAACGCGAGGTTCTCGGCCACGGTCATGGTGTCGTAGATCACCGGGAACTGGAACACCTGCGCGATGTTGCGCTCCTGCGGCGTGGCGCGCGTCATGTCGCGGCCATCGAAGCTCACGCTGCCCTGCGAAGGCACGAGCAGGCCCGAAATGATGTTGAGCATGGTCGTCTTGCCGCAGCCCGAGGGGCCGAGCAAGGCGTACGCGCCACCGTCGCGAAAGCTCATCTTGAGCGGAAGCAGCGCGTAGTCGCTGTCCTGCGTGGGGTTGGCGCGGTAGGCGTGGGCCAGGTCGAGGTCGATGCGTGCCATGACTAGCTTCCTTTGCGCCATGCCGGCGCCAGTGCCAGCTTTTCGCCGGCATCGAACACATAGGCTTGCGACGCGCTGAAGTACAGCGTGATCGAAGCGCCCAGCTCGAAGCGGTGCACACCGGTGAGCTGCGCCACCAGTTCGCCCACCGCCGTGTCGACGTGCACGAAGGTGTCGGAGCCCGAAATCTCGGCCAGCTCCACCTTGCCGGGCAAGGCGATGTCGCCCTCCCCCGCGTTCACGTTCAAGGCACTCGCGCGCAGGCCGACGGTGACCGCGCCCGACACGCTGTCAGGCAGGGCCAGCGTGAGCGCGGGCCCGCCCGCGAGCTGCACGCGGCCGGCCGCGGCCGTGCCCGCCAGCAGGTTCATCGGCGGATCGCTGAAGGCGCGCGCCACGCGCAGCGACTGCGGCGCGTGGAACACCTCGGCGGTCGGGCCGTATTGCAGCAGCTCGCCGGCGTCCATCACGGCCGTGTAGCCGCCCAGCAGCAACGCTTCGCCGGGCTCGGTGGTGGCGTAGATGACGGTCGAGTCGCCGGTGGCGAAGAGTTGCGTGAGTTCTTCGCGCAGGCCTTCGCGCAGCTTGTAGTCGAGGTTGACCAGCGGCTCGTCGAGCAGCATGAGCGGTGCGTTCTTGGCGAGCGCGCGCGCCAGCGCCACGCGCTGCTGCTGGCCGCCCGACAGCTCCTGCGGGTAGCGGTCGAGGAACATGCCGATGTGCAGCTTGTCGGCCAGCGCCTTCACCCGCGCGTCGATGTTCGACTCGCCGCGCAGCTTCAGCGGCGAGGCGATGTTGTCGGCCACCTTGAGGGAGGGGTAGTTGATGAACTGCTGGTAGACCATCGCGACATTGCGCTCGCGCACCGGCGTGCCGGTGACGTCCTTGCCATCCACCAGCACACGCCCGGTGCTGGGCGTGTCGAGCCCGGCCATGAGGCGCATCAGGCTGGTCTTGCCGGCCTGCGTGGCGCCGAGCAGCACGGTCACCGCGCCGCTTTTCGGCGCAATGCTCTGCTCGTAGAGCCAGGTTTGCGCGCCGACCTTCTTGGTGACGCGCTCCAGAGTCAGCTGCATCAGCTCACCTCCACTTCCACGGTGTCGTTGTTGTTCTTTGCGTTGGCCTGCAGCCAGATCGCCACCTGCTCGCGCTCGGCGGGCGTGTAGTGCAGGCCGAGCTTGGTGCGACGCCAGAGCACGTCGTCCGAGCTCACGGCCCATTCGCGCGCCTGCAGGAAGCGCAGCTCGCGCTCGTACAGGCCGGGAGCCACCTCGGCGCCCATGTCGGCCAGCGACTGGGCCTCGCCGACCAGTTCGGCCACGCGCGCGCCGTAGCCGCGCGCCAGCCGCAGCGCGACCTGGGCATCGAGCCAGGGGTACTTGGCCTGCACGGCGGCCACGAAGCGGGCGAAGTCGTCGTCGGGGCGCTTGGGCGCGCCGATCCAGGCCGACAGGTCGCCGCCGGCCAGGAAGGCGCCGTCGGTCCAGGCCGGACGCTGCGCGCCCGACTGGCCGAGCATCTTGCCGACCTCGTCGGCCGCGTCCTCGGCCAGCTTGCGGAAGGTCGTGATCTTGCCGCCCCACACCGACAGCAGCGGCGCGGCGGTGGTGTTCGACTCGAGCAGGTAGTCGCGCGTGACGGCCGAGGGGTCGCCCGAGGCGTCGTCCAGCAGCGGGCGCACGCCCGAGTAGGTCCAGACCACGTCGGCCGGCACGATGGCCTTGTCGAAGTAGCGGCTGGCCTGGGTGCACAGGTAGTCGATTTCTTCCTGCGCGATGCGCGCGGCGCCGGGGTCGTCGCCGCTGATCTCGATGTCGGTGGTGCCGATCAGCGTGAACGCGCCCTGGTAGGGAATGGCGAAGATGATCCGCTTGTCGGGGTTCTGGAAGATGTAGGCGTGGTCGTGGTCGAACAGGCGCGGCACGATGATGTGGCTGCCCTTCACGAGCCGCAGGCTCTTGGTGGCCAGCGCCTCGCCGCGCGCCGACTGGGCCACGCCGCGCAGGAAGGATTCGGCCCAGGGGCCGGCCGCGTTCACCACGGCGCGTGCGCGCACGGTGCGGTGCGCGCCGTCGGGGCCTTCGAGCGTGGCGACCCAGCCGTCGGCGCCGCGCTGCGCATGGATGCAGCGCGTGCGCGTGAGCACTTCGGCGCCCTTCGAACGCGCATCGATGGCGTTGAGCACCACCAGCCGCGCGTCGTCGACCCAGCCGTCGGAGTACACGAAGCCGCGCTTGTACTGCGCCTTGAGCGGCGCGCCGGCCGGATGCTGGCGCAGGTCGATGCCGCGCGACGGCGGCAGCACCTCGCGCTTGGCGAGGTGGTCGTACATGAACAGGCCGATGCGGATCATCCAGGCCGGGCGCATCGAGGGGTCGTGCGGCATCACGAAGCGCAGCGGCCACATGATGTGCGGCGCGCTCTTGAGCAGCACCTCGCGCTCCTGCAGCGCCTTGCGCACCAGCGAGAACTCGTAGTACTCGAGGTAGCGCAGCCCGCCGTGGATCAGCTTGGTGGACGACGACGAGGTGTGCGAGGCCAGGTCGTCCTTCTCGCACAGGACCACGCGCCAGCCCCGGCCGGCGAGGTCGCGCGCAATGCCGCAGCCGTTGATGCCACCGCCGACGATCAGCACATCGCAATCGGTGGCGGGTTCGGCCGCTGGAGAGGAGAAATCGGTCACAGGCTGGAGGTCCGTAGGTTCGTGACTTTTGTCAGCAAAGGCCGAGATTGTATTTTCGCGTTTTTTCATTTGGATTCCTTTTGGCGCGATTTTCCTCCGAGTTTTCCCTTACTCGGCTTCGTTTTCTTTCGTTTTAAAGTGACGCGGCCTGTACCCTCGCACCAGTCTTTCCGCTTTCCACGACGCCTCTGTGAACTCCAACCCGCGCCAGATCAACCTCCTCGACACCGTGCGCGCGCGCGGTTCGGTCACCGTCGAACAGCTCGCCGACATGCTGGGCGTCACGCTGCAGACCGTGCGGCGCGACGTGCAGCGGCTGGCCGATGCGGGCTTGCTCACGCGCTTCCACGGCGGCGTGCGCGTGCCCAGTTCGACCACCGAGAACATCGGCTACCAGCAGCGCGAAACACTCAACGCCGACGGCAAGGCGCGCATTGCGCGCCGCGTGGCCGAGCTGGTGCCCAACGACTGTTCGCTGATCCTGAACATCGGCACCACCACCGAGGCCATCGCCAAGGCGCTGATGCGCCACACGGGCCTGCGCGTGATCACCAACAACCTGAACGTGGCGACCATCCTCAGCGGCAACACGGCCTGCGAGGTGATCGTGGCCGGCGGCTCGGTGCGCCCGCGCGACCGCGCCGTGGTGGGCGAGGCCACCATCGACTTCATCCGCCAGTTCAAGGTCGACATCGCGCTCATCGGCGTGTCGAGCATCGAGGCCGACGGCTCGCTGCGCGACTTCGACCTGCGCGAAGTGAAGGTCGCGCAGACCATCATTGCCCAGGCGCGCGAGGTGTGGCTGGCGGCCGACGCGAGCAAGTTCAACCGGCCGGCCATGATCCAGCTGGGCACGCTCTCGCAGATCGACCGCCTGTTCACCGACGCCGCGCCACCGCCGCCGTTTCCCGACCTGCTGCATGCTGCGCAAGTGCGCCTCGAGATCGCGCGCGACAACTGAACCCCATCCCATCCATCGAATGACCACCTACCTGCTTGCCCTGGACCAGGGCACCTCCAGCTCGCGCAGCATCGTGTTCGACCGCGAAGGCCGCATCGTCGCCATCGCGCAGAAGGAACTCACGCAGATCTACCCGCAGCCGGGCTGGGTCGAGCACGACCCGATGGAAATCTGGCGCAGCCAGCTGGCGACCGCGCGCGAGGTGCTGGCCAAGGCGAAGCTGCAGCCCGCCGACATCCACGCCATCGGCATCACCAACCAGCGCGAGACCACCGTGCTGTGGAACCGCACCACCGGCCAGCCGGTGCACCACGCCATCGTCTGGCAGGACCGCCGCGCCGAGCCGCTGTGCGCGCAGCTGCGCGAGCAGGGCCTGAGCGACACCATCCGCGAAAAGACCGGCCTGGTCATCGACGCGTATTTCTCGGGCACCAAGCTGCGCTGGCTGCTCGACAACGTGCCCGGCGCGCGCGCCCAGGCCGAACGCGGCGAGCTGGCCTTCGGCACGGTCGACAGCTGGCTCATGTGGCAGCTCACCGGCGGCAAGGTGCACGTGACCGACGTGAGCAACGCCTCGCGCACGATGCTCTTCAACGTGCACACGAACGACTGGGACGCCGACCTGCTGAAGGTGCTGGACATCCCCGCCGCGCTGATGCCGAAGGTGCAGCCCTCGAGCTCGCACTTTGCCGACACCGACGCCGCGCTGCTGGGCCACGCGCTGCCCATCGGCGGCGTGGCCGGCGACCAGCAAAGCGCCCTCTTCGGCCAGGCCTGCTTCGAGGCCGGCATGGCCAAGAACACCTACGGCACCGGCTGCTTCTTGCTGATGCACACGGGCGGCGCGTTCCAGCCCTCGCACAACGGCCTGCTCGTGACCAGCGCCGCGCAGACCGACGCGACGCCGCAGTACGCGATGGAAGGCAGCGTGTTCGTCGGCGGCGCCGTGGTGCAGTGGCTGCGCGACGGCCTCAAGGCCATCAAGGGCAGCGCCGAGGTGCAGTCGCTCGCCGAGAGCGTGCCCGACGCGGGCGGCGTGATGATGGTGCCGGCCTTCACCGGCCTGGGCGCGCCCTACTGGGACGCGGACGCGCGCGGCACGATCACCGGGCTCACGCGCGGCACCACGGTCGCGCACATCGCGCGCGCCGCGCTGGAAAGCATCGCCTACCAGAGCGCCGCGCTGCTGCAGGCCATGAGCCGCGACGCGGTGGCCGCGGGCGGCAAGCCCGTGGCCGAGTTGCGCGTGGACGGCGGCGCGAGCGTGAACGACCTGCTGATGCAGTTCCAGGCCGACCTGCTGGGCATTCCGGTGGTGCGGCCCGAGGTGGTCGAGACCACCGCGCTGGGCGCGGCCTACCTCGCGGGACTGTCGACCGGCGTCTACACCGACGCGCGCCAGCTCTCGAAGCTGTGGAAGGTGGAGCGCCGCTTCATGCCGACCATGGGCCGCGCGCAGGCCGAGGAATCGATGGCGCGCTGGGAGCGCGCGGTGCGCCAGGCCACCGCGACCTGAGCGCCCTCGGCTTCACCAGCCCCAGAGGGAGCGCTTCAGCACCCAGCCGGTGGCGCCGCCTTCGTGGCGCACCTTCACCCAGTCGCCGCGGCGCTCAAGGGTGCGCAGCACGTCGCCGTACACGGCCTTCTTCACGACCGGGCTGCGCGCGCCGGGTGCGCGGCGCAACTGCGCGGTCTTTGCCTTCACGACGTGGTGCGGCGTCTTGCTCGTCATCGAACGGAAGACCCAGGCCTTGTCGTTCTCGAAGTCGGTGACGCGCAGCCAGTCGCCCTTGCGGCCGATCACGCGCAGCGGATAGCCCCGGCTCACTGTCCAGTGCGCCTCGGCGCGCTGGCTGGGGGCGGTGCGCATGTTCAGGGTCTTGACCGCGACACTGACCATCTGCGGCTGCGCGGCAAAGGCGGACGGCAGCACCATCCACGAGAAGAAGAATGCGAGCAGGAGCGCGGGCAGTCGGCGGCTGAATCGGGCCATGGGGCGAGGGTTCCTTTCGAGAAGACACGGGAGGTCCGGCAAATGCCGGTCGAAGCCCCCTCTGGGACGCTGAGCGCCGATAAGTTCCGCGGGGATATCCCTGAGCCGCACTCCAAAGACCCCGCAAGGGTCGGGACACTGGCCGTGTCGCCGCAGGGTGCGGGGCAGAATTCGCCCGCCCTCGACTCCCCGCGCCGCGCTTGACACATCCCGCCATCGACGCCCCGCGTCCTCCCTCCAGCGCCCTGCTGGCCTGTGGCGTGGTCGGCGCAACGCTGCTGGCACTCATCGCCCTGGGCCACGACGGCCGCCGCATTGCCCAGCTCGCGGTGCTCGCCGCGCCGCCCGTGCTCTGGCTGCTGTGGCCGCTGCACAGCGCGCGCCTGCGGCGCTGGCGCACGGCGCTGGTGTGGCTCTGGGTCATGGGCTTCGGCCTGGACGCCGTGGTCCGCGCCTACCTGCTCGACACCTACCAGGCCGCGCCCGACAGCGCCATGGTGCTGGGCGCCGCGGCCAACACCAATGCACGCGAAAGCGCCGAGTACCTGCGCATGCACTGGCGCTCTGCGGTCGTCTGGTCGGCCGCGCTCGTGGCGGCGGGCCTGCTGGCGGGCCTGTTCGCGCGGCGCGGCGCCACGGCGCCACGTGCGCGTCGGCCGTTCTGGGCGCGCTCGTTGCTGCTGCTCATCCTGCTCGTCGCCTGCGTGGCCTACGTGAGCAAACCCTGGCGCCGGCTGCACCCGGCCGTCTTCTGGACCCAGTGGTCGCAGTCGCTGCACGACCAGCGCACCGCCTGGGCCGACCAGGAAAAGACTCGCGATGCGCAGATGGCCCAGGCCCGGCAGATCGCACCGGTGATCACGCGCGAGGGACCATCCACGGTCGTGCTCGTCATCACCGACAGCATCAACCGCGACAACATGGGCCTGTACGGCTACGGCCGCCCGACCACGCCGCGCCTGCAGGCGCACAAGGCGCAGGAAGGCGACCGCATGGCCGTGCTGCGCAACGCGTGGTCGGTCGACGCGAGCACCCTGCCTGCGCTGCGCAACATGTTCCATTTCGGCCAGCCCGCGAATGGAAACGACGGAAACAACGGGAACGGCGACAGCCCGCCCCACCTGCTGGCCCTGGCGCGCGCCGCCGGCTACAAGGTCTGGTGGATCAGCAATCACGACGACCTGGCCATCGAGCAGCAGCACGCGCGCTACGCCGACGTGGTCGACATGGTGAACCGCACGCCGGGCCGCGCCAGCGCCTCGCTCGACGGCGAGATCCTCGATTGCGTGCAGGAGGCTTTTGCCGACACCAGCACCGAGCGCAAGCTCATCGTGGTCCACCTGATGGGCGCGCACCCGCACTACAGCCTGCGCTTTCCCGAGAACGCCAACCCCTTCGACGACAGCGTCGACGCGGTCGAAAACGGCCTCGTGAAGGACGGCCGCTCGGCCTGGGTGCGCCACTTCCGCCAGGAGTACGACGCGGCCCTGCTGTACCACGACTTCGTGGTGTCGGAACTGCTGCAGCAGACCCGCAGCACCGGCAAGCCGGACGACTACCGCGCCTGGATGTACCTGTCGGACCACGGCCAGGAAGTCGGCCACGGCAGCAACCGCGCAGGCCACAGCCCCGCCACCGCCTCGGGCTACCGCATCCCGGCCGTCGTCTGGCGCAACCGCGAACCGCTGCCCACCGGCGCCGCCACGCAGCAGCCCTTTCGCGCGGACTGGGCCGGCTGGAGCCTGATGGACCTGCTGGGCATCCGCTGGAGCGGGCAGAAGGCCGAGCGCAATGTGCTGGGCGATGCCTACCAGTGGCAGGCGCCGGAGATTCCGGTGGTGGTGGAGTCGTTCTCGCGCTAGCGACGCGCACTCCTGCGTGGAGGCGAAACGTGGTGGGCAGTCTTCATTCCAGCCCACACTCCCGCCGCCTACTTCTTGGTGACCTCCTCCGGTCCCGAATAGGTGTACGCATCGACTTTCTGCCCCTTGCACAACGATTGCAGATCACGGGCAACGGCTGGCAGCAGGTTGTTCAGGCCATAGTTCATCGTGGTCACGTACTCCGAGTCCGCGCCCCACATGTTGGATTTGTCGCCATGGGCCCGGTAGTACTTCTCCTGCAGCACCCCGTTGCGGTCGATGAATTGGGCCTTGAGCGCCACCATGCTGAAGATCTTGACACTCAGGTGCCACGTGTAGGCACGGGTCAGGCTGGTCTTGACCGTGATCCCTGCGGCCGGTGGGTCCAGGCTGCTGGTTTCGTCGACCACATAGCCATAGTCCTTGAGGGCGATCAGGCCATCTGCCACCCAGCGGCCGATGTCTCCCGTCAGAAGCGCTCCGCTGCCCGACTGGCCGATCGTCTCCTTGTTCTGGCGCGCATCCTCCGTCAGCACGATATGGACAGGGCACGTGCTCTGGTACGGCTGGAGCGCATAGGTCTCGCGCGCGCCCCGGTCGTACTTCATGTCGACCTTTGAGCCGTAGTCCGTGCTGGTCGCCGATGCAACCGATGCCATGCCGAGCATCAGCGCAGCCCCGAGGCACGAGGAAATCAAGACGTTCTTCTTCATGTGTCTCTCCGCGGTCATTGGGCTGCGGCTGTGCTTGCCGAGCGGCTTGGCCTGGGCAGCGAATAGAGCTTCTTGTCGCTGGCGAGAACGATCGCGCGGGTATCGCCGTCCTTCACGACCTGGCCCTTCAGCTTCGTCGTGATGGTGCCGTTGTTGAAGGAGAACTCCTCGAGACTTCCCGTCTTGGCGACAGGCTCCACGGCCACATCGAGGTCGATGAGAGCCATGCGCAGCGTCTCCGTGATCGACTCACGCATGGTGCTGCGAAACAGGACCGCATCCTGCGCGCCCCAGATATCCAGCGATTTCTTGCCGCCTGCACCGACAGGTTGAGATTGAAAGTAAAGCACGCTGCGCTGGATCGGCACATTCATGCCACCCGCGGCACTGGGACTGTCCGAACGGCTCCATATGGACACATGCGACTCCGCGTCGAAGTTCCGGAAATCCGCGGTCAACGAGTACCGCGGATGGATCAGAAGCAAGGCCTGCCCCGGCGGAAGCTGGTTGCGCAACTTGGCCAGGATGTCCATGTTCACTGCACGTGGCGTGGTCGTGACCGTGGCGACCTTGATCTGGTAGTTGGCCAGTTCACTGCGAATCGCGTCGTTGAACTCCTTGCGGTAGTCCACATCCTCGATCACCGCGTAGAACGAACCCAGTGCTTGCTGGGACTCTTTGACCCGGCTGTTGGCGATCGACGCATCGATCATGGCGCCGATCAGACCACCGGTCGCGGCCCCCGCGTTGGGCGGCTGCACGGCGGCGATCACCTCGTCCTGCACGATGACAACATGGGCAGCAAGCGCCGTGATCTTGCTTCGCTCCTCTGGCTTCAGCCCGATTCGCAGAGGCACCGCACAAGCCCCCAGCAGCGACGCCATCGACACCACCATGCAAACGCGCAGCAGGCGCGTTGAGATCAGCCGCATTGAATCCTCCCTTTTTTGAATTCACCTTTATGCAACAAAGATGATACGAGGGCGATTCAATTTTCCGACACTGGTGCAACTACCTGTGTTGCAAACAGCCTGCAGCCATCGGCATACAGGCCTGTGCGCCTCGCGGTGCGGTTCCAGCTCAGTGCGCCGGCACCAGGAAGTCCTGGCTGATGCGCCCGCCCAGCTCGTTTACCCGGTCGAGGAACTGCGTGAGGTAGGCGTGCAAACCCGTCGCCAGGATCTCGTCGACGCGTGCGTACTGCAGGTCGGCCAGCAGCTTGCCGGCGCGGCGCTGGGTTTCGGCGCTCTGCTCGTTCTGCACTTTGGCGAGGTTGTTGACCACCTCGACCAGGCTGGCGTGCAGCGAGCGCGGCATGTCGGCGCGAAGAATGAGCAGCTCGGCCACGCGCTCGGGCTTGATCACGTCGCGGTACACCTTGCGGTAGACCTCGAAGGCCGAGACGCTGCGCAGGATCGCGCTCCAGTGATAGAAGTCGTACTCCTGGTCTTCCTCGGTGGCGGCGCCGAAGAACTCGCTGTTGAGCGCGTGGAACTTCACGTCGACCAGGCGCGCCGTGTTGTCGGCACGCTCCAAAAAGGTGCCAAGGCGCGAGAAGTAGAACGCCTCATCCTGGAGCATGGTGCCCAGCGTGACGCCGCGCGACAGGTGCGAGCGGAACTTGACCCACTCGAAGAACTGGCCCGGGTCGCGCTCGAAGTCGCCGGCGCGCAGCATGCGGTTCACTTCGAGCCAGGTGGTGTTCTGCGTTTCCCAGGCCTCGGTGGTGAGCGCGCCGCGCACGGCACGCGCGTTCTCGCGCGCGGCCTTCAGGCAGGAGACGATCGACGACGGATTGCTCTCGTCCTTGACCATGAACTCCATGACTTCGTTGGGCGTGATCTGGTCGTACTTCTTGCTGTACCAGGGCAGCAATTCGCTGATCGAGAGCACGCCCTGCCAGCCGTACTTGGCAACCTCGGCCGACTGCGGCAGCAGCGAGGTCTGGTAGTTGACGTCGAGCATGCGCGCCGTGTTCTCGGCGCGCTCGGTGTAGCGCGACATCCAGTAGAGGTGGTCTGCGGTGCGGGACAGCATCGTGGGTGCTCCTACTGCGATTGGCTTTGCGACTGCGTGGCCGCCTTCGGCTTGGCCGTGCGGTCCGCTTCGAGAATCCAGGTGTCCTTGGTGCCGCCGCCCTGCGACGAGTTGACCACCAGCGACCCTTCCTTGAGCGCCACGCGCGTGAGGCCGCCGGGCACCATCTGCACCTCGCTGCCCGAAAGCACGAAGGGACGCAGGTCGATGTGGCGCGGCGCAATGCCGGCGTCGACGAAGGTCGGCGAGGTCGACAGGCTCAGCGTGGGCTGGGCGATGTAGCCGTCGGGCTTGGCGATGACGGCCTTCTTGAAGTCTTCGATCTCGGCCTGCGTGGCGGCCGGGCCGATGAGCATGCCGTAGCCGCCGGCGCCGTGCACCTCCTTGACGACCAGGTCCTTCATGTTGTCGAGCGTGTACTGCAGCTCGTCTTTATTCCGGCACATGTAGGTGGGCACGTTCTTCAGGATCGGCTTCTCGCCGAGGTAGAACTCGACCATCTTCGGCACGTAGGGGTAGATCGACTTGTCGTCGGCCACGCCGGTGCCCACGGCATTGCAGATCACGACGTTGCCCTGGCGGTAGGCGCGCATGAGGCCCGCGCAGCCGAGGGTGGAGGTCGGGCGGAACACCTCGGGGTCGAGGAAGTCGTCGTCGACGCGGCGGTAGATCACGTCGACCCGCACCGGGCCGCGCGTGGTGCGCATGTAGACGAAGTCGTCCTTGACGAACAGGTCTTGCCCCTCGACCAGCTCCACGCCCATCTGCTGGGCCAGGAAGGCGTGCTCGAAGTAGGCGCTGTTGTACATGCCGGGCGTGAGCACCACCACCGTGGGCTCGGCCGTGGCCGGCGGCGCGCTGGCGCGCAGCGTTTCGAGCAGCAGGTCGGGGTAATGGGCGACCGGCGCGATGCGGTTCTGGTTGAAGAGCTCCGGGAAGAGCCGCATCATCATCTTGCGGTTCTCGAGCATGTAGCTCACGCCGCTGGGCACGCGCAGGTTGTCTTCGAGCACGTAGTACTCGCCGTTGCCCTGGGCATCGGGGGCGCGCACGATGTCGATGCCCGAGATGTTCGAGTAGACGTTGTGCGGCACGTTCACGCCCATCATCTCGGGGCGGAACTGGGCGTTGTTCAGGATCTGCTCGGCCGGGATGATGCCGGCCTTGATGATTTCCTGGTCGTGGTACACGTCGTACAGGAAGCGGTTGAGCGCCGTGACACGTTGCACCAGCCCCTTTTCCATGCTCTCCCACTCGTGGGAGGGAATGATCCGGGGCAGCAGGTCGAACGGGATCAGCCGCTCGGTGCCGGAGCCGTCCTCGTCCTTGGCGCCGTACACCGCGAAGGTGATGCCGACCCGGCGGAAAATCATTTCCGCCTCTTCACGCCGCGATCGCATCACCTCACCGGGTTGCTTCGCAAGCCATTGGTCGTAGCGCTTGTAGTGCTGTCGGATTGCAGCGCCCGCATAGGGGAGCTGCTCATACATCTCGTCGAATTTGTGCATGGAACGACCAATCTCCTTGAGCCATAGCTTAGCAAGTTCGAGGCCAGTAGAAGCCCTAGGTTTGGGCCCGATGCGAGGGCATTTCGCGTTTCGGACCGTCATGGCATGCGGTGGCGCCAGTAGCGCAGGTCGTGCGCGCGTTCACACTTCAGCTCGGCGGGCAGCTGGCTTGCCCAGTGGGCGGCGCCGCAGCGCGGGCTGTCGACCACCTGAACGCCGCGTTCGACGTAGCGCGCCACCACCTCGGGCGCGGGGTGGCCGAAGCGGCTGCGGTAGCCGGCCTGCACGAGCGCGATGCGCGGGCGCACGGCGTCCAGGAAAACCTCGCTCGACGAGGTCTTGCTGCCATGGTGCGGCACCAGCAGCACGTCGGCCGCAAGCCCAGGCGTTCGCGACACCAGCGCGGCCTCCTGCAGGCGCTCGATGTCGCCGGCCAGCAGCACCGTGGCGCGGCCGTTGCCGATGCGCAGCACGCACGACACGGCGTTGGGCCGCGTGAAGCCGAGGTAGTCGCTGTCATAGGGAAACAGCACCTCGAAGTCGACGCCGTCCCAGGTCCAGCGCTGCCCGGCCTCGCAGCGGCGCGCGGGGCGCAGCGCCTGCAGCGGGTGCCCGGCCTCGATGGAGCTCAGCAGTGCCGCCTGCGGCTGCATGGCGAGCACGGCGGGTGCGCCGCCGGTGTGGTCGATGTCGCGGTGGCTCAGCAACAGCAGGTCGAGCCGTTCGCCGCGTGCGCGCAGCAGCGGCACGAGCACGCGGTGGCCCGCGTCGCTGTCGAGCCCGTAGCGCGGGCCGGCGTCGTACAGCAGGCTGTGCGTGGCGGTGCGCACGAGCACCGCGTTGCCCTGCCCGATGTCGGCGGCGAGCAGGTCGAACTCACCCACCGCAGGTCGCGCCGGCTGCCACAGCAGCACCGGCAACAGCAGCGGCAGGCCAAGCGCGCGCACCGACCACGGCAGGCGCATCGCCAGCAGCACGCCGCCCGCCACGCCGCTTGCGGCCAGCCACGGCGGCGGCGCGGCCATCGACAGCGTGGCGAACGGCAGGCCGGCGAGCGCCTGCAGCAGCAGCGCGAACAGCTTCACCGCCCCGGCGGCCACGTCCCACAGCGGCGGCACCGCCACGCCGAGCATCGCCAGCGGCGTGATCACCAGCGTCACCCACGGGATCGCGAGCGCGTTGGCCACCAGCCCGACCGCCGACACCTGCTGGAACAGCAGCAGGCTCAGCGGCGTGAGCGCCAGCGTGATCGTCCATTGCTCGCGAAAGAAGCGGCCCAGGCGCACGAACGCGCCCACCCTGCCCTCGCCCGGCACGGCCGTGGCGGAGGCGAACAGCACCGCCACCGCCACGAAGCTGAGCCAGAAACCGGCCTGCAGCAGCGCCCACGGATCGGCGGCCACCACGACCGCCGCCGTCAGCAGCCAGACGTGCGGCCATGGCCAGCGCCGACCGGTCAGGCGCAGCAGCGCCACGACCGCGAGCATCCAGACCGTGCGCTGCGAGGGCACGCCCCAGCCGCTGAAGAGCGCATAGAGCGCGGCCAGCAGCACCCCGCCGGCGAGTGCGGCCTGTTGCGCGGGCAGCCGCAGCATGAGCCGGCTGCTGCGCCGCCAGAGCGCGCCCATCACATGCGCCGCGAACCACGCGAACAAGGTGATGTGCAGGCCCGAGATCGACATCAGGTGGGCGACGCCGGTGGCACGGAACACGTCCCAGTCGGCACGGTCGATGGCGCCCTGGTCGCCGGTGACGAGCGCGGCGATCACGCCGGCCTGGCGCCGGTCGTCCACGCGGGCGAAGACCGCATCGCGCACGGCCTCGCGCGCCCGCTCGATCGGGTGCAGCCATGTGGTGCCCAGCAGGCGCGGCGCGGGGTCGCGCGCCCCGGCCCGCACATGGCCTTGGGCATGCACGCCCTGCTCCCACGCCCACAGTTCGCTGTCGAAGCCATGTGGGTTGAGGTTGCCGTGCGGCGCGCGCAGGCGCACGGTCAGTTGCCAGCGCTGGCCGGCGTGCACCTCGCCCACGGTGCGTGCGACGGAGGCACGCCGCTCGGCGGGCTGCTCCCACATCCCGCTGTACTCGCCATACCAGGAGAGTGCGATGCGCGAAGGCACCTTCGGCGGCGCATCGCCGCGCGAGGCCTCGACCCACTGCGCCGTCTCCACATCGAAACGGAAGCGCGTTCCGATCTCGCCGGGTTGTGGCATCTGCGAGACCACGCCCGTGAGCCGCAGGTCGCGTCCTTCGAGCTGCGGCTCCAGCGCCCCTTGCGCGTAAGCCGTGGCGCGCCATCCGGCCAGGCCCGCGCCGGCCATCGCACCGCAGGCCAGCGACAGCATCAGCACGAACAGCCGAAGCCCACGCCACCGCCACAACAGCCATCCGCCGCCGAGCCCCACGAGCAGCAACGCGACGTAGACACCCGCCGCCCACAGCAGCGGCTGGCGCAGCTGCACCGCCGCGCCGAGCAGCGTGCCGCCCAGCGCAACGAAGGCCCCCGACCCACCCGCGACAGCCTCGGACGCACGCCGCGACTGCCC